>DASWNS010000259.1:0-9544 GCA_036399115.1 Pyrinomonadaceae bacterium
AAGACTCTTTTTGACCGTTTCCAAGGCATACAGGCCGATCTTTCATTCAGACCTGAGACTAAGCCTCAAGCCGTCTGTCGCAACTCTCTCATTCCCTTGCCTAACCACTCCCCGCGCAACTTTTCAATCGCCAGCTCTTTCTGCTTCGCTTCAACCTCGATCCACGGCGCGCGTGCGTAAGCGGAAGGCATGTCGGTGACAAAATCGCTGTGGTGACGGTCGTTAAAGGCTGTGCGCCCGTTCGAGATGTGGACGAGTTGCCATTCGGGCACAGGCCACGTCTCGCGGGCTGCGGCGAGAAAACAGGCCACGCTCTCGTCTTCATAGCTCTGCAACTTCTCGCGGCATACATGATGATGCGCGTCAAAGACCATCGGCACGCGCGCCGCACGGCAAACTTCGAGAATCTGCGCCGCGCTGTAAGCGTACTCGTCGTTCTCCAGCGCGAGCCGCGTGCGTATGGCTTCGGGCAGCGTTTGAATCACCTCGACGAGTCGCGCGCGGCGGTCGCCTTTGCCGCCGTGAATCTCGATGACCGTCCAACTCGTGCGCGGCTGCGCGAGCAGGTCTAGGACGTGCGCGTGCGTCTCTAAAATCTTGATGCTGTTGGCAACCACCTGATCCGAATCTGAACTGAGCACGACGAACTGGTCTGGATGAATCACGAGACGAATCCCTAGCGCGCACGCACGCTCGCCCGTCCGGCGCGCCTCCGCGCGAAACTCTTCGAGCACGTCCGCGCCCGTCTCATCGTCCGCAAAGGGAAAGAGTCCCGAAGTGAGGCGGTAGAGACGCAGGCCGCGTTCGCTGCAAAAATCGAGCGCACGATTCAGCCGCACAAGGTTGTCTGCGTACAACTCGCGCAGCATCGCTTTTTGCGTGGGCGGGTCGAATTGCAGCAGACGCTTGCGCGTGAGCGCGCGATAACGCACGGCGTCCGTGGTGGTGATGCAGACCAAGCCGAGTTGCGGCGTTAAACTATCGCTCAATGCGGAAATTTCCTCCCACCCATCTCTCGTTCTCAAGCTTCACGCATTTAAGCCGGAAACTTTATTTTTAAAGACACGAATGTGTGGCTTGTCTGCTGCGCTCCCAATCTCAAATGGCTTCTCAAACGACCTTAGCCTTCGTAACCGCACGGCCAGCATCGCGCCGCTGGCGACGACGATTGAGAGACTCAAGTTTCCATCGCGGTGCGCATGTCCATGTGTTCGAGCGTCTCGGTGGTCGCATCCGTCTGCGCGAGGGCGGAGGCGGCGTTGAGCACGAGCGCGATCCAGAAGAGGTCTGCGAGCAGGAGATGCGTGAGTTGCAGCCAGACGGGGGCGAGCAGCGAGACGTTCAGGATTCCCGCGCCGAGTTGCACCAGAAAGAGGGTGGTGAGAATGCTCGTGAGTCGCTTCGTGCGTTGCCCGGAGTTGTGGAAGTTGTTGACGTAAGAGGAGGAGGCGACGACATACAAGCCGATGCCGACGGCGAACAGAGGATGCAGCACGCGCAGGCGAATCAGGAAATGCGCCGCCGTGGAAAAATCCTGCCTGATTCCTTGCGCGAGCGAACTGGCGGGAAAGAGCGTATCGCCGAGCGCGGCCACGCCGCCGCTCACAGCGATCAGGAGCGTGCCGCAGAGGCCGAGCGCGAAGACCGCGCCCACCTTGCCCCGCCCGCGCAGGCTCAAGGCTTCGCCGCCCATCGCCCACCACGCCGTCAGCGACAGGACTGCGAGCAACAGGAACGTGTTGACGAGGTGGAGCGACATCACGAACGCGCGCGCGATGGAAGCGTTACCGGCGACGAGTTCGAACTTTACAAGCGCTGCACCGATCAAGGCTTCTACCAAAATAAAGATGAGCGACCAGAACGCGCCGCGTCGCACTGCATGCCCGCGCGGAAACAGTTGACGCGCACGCCACACCAGCCAGACGACGAGAAGCAAAGCGACGCCGCTCGTCAGGCGGTGCGTCAATTCGATCAGGGTCTTGACGAGTCCCGTCGTCGGCAGCACTTCGCCGTTGCACAGAGGCCAATGGCTCCCGCAGCCGTCGCCGGAAAATGACGCACGCACGTATGCGCCCCACACGATGACAAAGAGATTGACCGCGACCACGATCCAGACGTAGCGTGCGAAGCGATTGAGTTTCATTTGCGAAGCGACTTTCATTGCGAAGCGACGTTCTCTACAGTTCAAAATTTGCGAAGGCATCTACATGGCCGGATAAGCGAAATTATAAGTCATGAAGAGGCTGCGGTCATTTCGTCGCGCGTGCGTCTCTGTAGGCCGCGCGCAGGATGAGTGTGAAAGGCACGAGCCAGATGAGATCGTTGGTCACGTTGAGCCAGCCGAGCGCCCAAGGCCATTCGCCGCGCGAAGCGGTTTGGACAAACCCTATGGGACCAAGGAACTTTCCGAGCAGGCCAACGAGCACAATCGGCCAGTGGCGAAAGGGATCACGCGCGGCAATCGCGTAGCCAACGCCGTAGACGCCGACGACCATGCCGAGGCATTGCCAGATTTGCGGGTAGTTCGGCAGTTCAGCTCCAGCCCAACGAAAAAAGGCGTGCGGCCACAACCCGACGAACGCGCCCCACGCGAGGTTGTACGCGCCCGCCGCGTAGAGCGTCCAGGTCATCCAACGCGGGTGCGTTCCGGCCTGAGTGCTCATCCGGTTCTCAAGCGGCGAGTTCGTGCCGGAGCGCGCCTTCGAGTTCGGGATATTTGAAGGCATAGCCGGTAGCTTTGAGTTGCGTAGGTTCGGCGCGCTGGCTGGCGAGCAGCGCCGCGTCGGCCATCTCGCCGAACGCGAGGCGCGCGGCGAAGGCGGGCACGAAGAATAGCGTGGGACGACCGAGCACGCTGCCGAGCGTTTTCGTAAACTCCGCGTTCGTCACCGCGCGCGGCGCGACGACGTTGACCGCCCCCGCCAACTCTTCATGCGTGAGCGCGTGCAGAATCGCGCCCAACGCATCCTCCAGCGCGATCCAACTCATGTATTGCTTGCCGCTCCCGATCTTTCCGCCGACGCCCAGTTTGAAAGGCGTCAACATCTTCGTGAGCGCGCCGCCCGCGCCGCTCAAGACGACGCCGAAACGCAACTTCACGACGCGAATCCCCGCAGCCTTCGCCGCTTCCGCAGACGCTTCCCATTCGCGGCACACGCCCGACAAAAAATCTTCCCCCGGCGCGCTCGCTTCCGTTAAAAGTTCCGCGCCGCGATCTCCGTAGTAGCCCACGGCGGAGGCCGTGAGCAGGACGCGCGGCGGCGCGGACAGGCGCGCGAGTGTCCCGGCCAGCAGGGTCGTTCCCTGCACGCGGCTCTCGCGGATGCGACGCTTCTTCTCGTCCGTCCAACGCCCTTCCGCAATCGGGTCGCCCGCCAGATGAATCGCCGCGTCGTGTCCTTCAAGCTCCGCCCCGTTCAACTCGCCGCGACTTGGCGACCATAAAACTTCTCTCGCTTCCCCTGCGCGCGCCGCGCCGCTCTTCTCGCGCACGAGACGCGTCACCTCATCGCCCCGCTGCGTGAGCGACGCCACCAACGCCGAACCGATCAACCCGCTCGAACCCGTCACGATGATCTTCATCAACGATGCTCCTTCTCGTCTCCCTTGCGCGCACAACTACGGCGCGTGCAGCCCCCGGACGGGCAGAGAACAAACCGCCTTGAGTCCCTTTGCGACTTTGCGCCTTTGCGTGAGTTTAATATCTCGCAAAGGCGCAAAGTGGCAAAGGAGAATCGCTCCCCTGCTTAAAGGTTATTTGTACTCGCTCTCTGTTATGTCGTGGCTTCGCTCTGAGCGCGGCGGCGTCGCTTTCGCGCGGCGCGCCACTTGCCGGTGCCCTCGCGCACGAGTCCGAACAACGTCGCGCGGTTGTCGGCGATCAACTTTATCCAAGCCCATTTGCTCATCTGCGGGAAATAGATGCCGCGAAAGAAGAGGCGCGCGACCAGATGGCTGAGACGCACTTCGACGGGTTTGTCCTTGATGAAGTCCATCGCCTCTGCGTTGCGCGCGGGGCTGTAGGAGGTGGTCCATGCCTGGTTGACTTCGTTGCGCGCCTCTTTGATCGTCATCTTGAGGGGAGCGTGCGCCATCTCGAAGGGCGCGAAGTCCATCCAGTGGCGCGGGCGCGCGAGCCGCCCGGAAGCGGCGAGACGATCATACAGGGGTGTCGCGGGAAACGGCGTGAGTTGACCGAAGACGGGCAGCCCCGGCGGCCAGCTATGAATCTCGCGGAGCGTGCGCTCGGCCACGCCCGGCGTGTCGTTGTCCATGCCGAAGATGAAAGAGGTGATGGCGTAGATGTTGCGCGCGGCGAGACGCTGCAAGACCGCGCCGTACTCGCCCGGCTTGCTGAAATTCTTGTTCACGTCGGCCATGTTCGCCGGGTCGATTGATTCCATTCCGATGAAGACCCACTTGCCGCCCGATTCCGCGATCAGGTCAACGAGTTCTTCGTCCTTCAAAAGATTCGCGCTGATCTGCGCGACCCAGGGCACCTGCGCGTTGGCCGCGATCATGTCGCGCAAAAGCGACTTCGTGCGTTTGACGTTGATGGCGAAGTTGTCGTCGATGAAGAAGACTGCGACCTGTCCGCCGTCCTTGCGCGCGCGCGCTTTGAGGCGCAGCACTTCGTCAACCACCGACTCGTTCGAGCGAAAACGGATCGAGTCGCCGAAGAATCCCGTGACGGTGCAGAACTCGCAGCCGTAAGGACAGCCGCGCCCCGATTCAATCGGGATCACGCGAAACGTACCCCAGCCGCCGCCCATGCGTTCGAGCAGGGGGCGCGCGATCTTCGGCACGAGGTTGAATTGATCGAGGTCGAGCGTCTCCCAGGGGATGAGCGGGTAGGGTTGCAGGCTCGGCTTCTTGTCTTTGCCTTCCGCGTCGAGGGGCAGATAGATGTCTTTGAGTTCGCCGCGCGCTGCATCTTCCACGATGCGCGGCCACGTCTCGTCGGCTTCGCCGAGCGCGACGGCGTCGGCGTGGCGCGTGCCGCCGTCGCGACCGAGAGCTTCGTCGGGGCATTCGGTGACGTGTGGGCCGCCCATCACGACCGGCACTCCGGCGGCGCGCACGGCGTCTGCCATGCGATAGGCTTTCGCCACCATCCGCGTCATCGCGCCAATGCCGACCAGACCGATCTCTTTTTCGCGTATGAAGGCGACGAGTTCTTCTTCGTTCATCGCGTGCGCGTTGCCGTCAACCAGCAACACTTCGTGGCCGGGCGGCGTGAGCGTTTGCAGCAAAAACATCCAGAGATGCGGCATGAAATTGCGTGTCACGCCGTTGTCGGGGTTATATAACAGAATTTTCAAGAATTTACTTTCCCTTCGATAGAGCAGGACTTTGCGTTTAACCTTGAGTTGAAATAATGGCCGGAGTAAACAGCAGACGGCACAGTAAGGGGGTTTGAAGACTCCGCCTTATGTCGAGCAGTGAACTTCGGCGGAAGTATAGCAGAATGTGTGCGCCAGCACACAAAGAACTTCCGGCCTGCCCCTGACGACCCTCATTTTTACGTCTGCCCCGGGAGAAACGGAGAGAGAGTAGCACACAAACTCCGGGGCGCGTTCTTTTGCGCAGCGAAAGGCAGCGGCAAACTCTTCCAGCCGCCCTCCGTGGCGACCGGGCGGGCGGCTCTCATCATTTTATCGTTACCCAGAGCGTCTCCGGGCTACAATGTTCCGCGTCGCGTTGCCCGTAGAGAGCCGCCTCGTAGCGATGCTCCACGAGACTTTCCAGCGATGGCCGAAACCACTCTTCCCGGCTTGAGAGGGTGAATATTTTCCGCTCCCGCGCGCTATCCACGACGACCGTGAAAGACCCGTACCAGGAGACGGGCTGACACTTCACCTGCCGCCCCTCGCCCGTCTCGAAGTTCAACTCGATGTCCTCCGACTGTGAGACGTTCGCCCAGCGATACGAGCGCAGTTGACCGCGCAGGCGTGGCGCGTCGTTAGAGAGATCAGGCGCAAACGGGCGGCGACCGGGCGCAGGCCGCACGGCGCGACGATTCGGGCGATTCGTAAAGCGCGTGTGGAGCGGATAGGCGCGCCCGCCGAAGCGTCCCTCGATTCTGCGCCAGCGCGCGCCCGTCGCCGTGTAGAGGTTCGTGATCCAGTAGCCGTCGCTGAAATTCATGTAGATGAGTTCGGCGCGCCCGTCGCGGTCGATGTCGCGCAGGTCGAAGATGCCTTTGCGGTCGGCGTCGAAATAGCCTTCGACTTCAAAGCGCGCGGGGCGACCGTCGCTCTCAAACGTTACCGCGATGAGGTGATGCGTGGGAGCGAGGCCGTTGCCGCACGTGGGGAGGACGAGCAGGAAGTCTCTCTGGCCGTTGCGGTCAAGGTCTGCCGTGTAGGCTTCGCCGCTCCCGCACGCATCGCCCAGCCCGACGCTCCAGGCGTGTCCGGCCTTGTCCCTGCCGCTCAACATCAACTCCGTCTCTTCCGTGTAGGCGAGCGTTGCCGTGGCGACGCCGAGGTCGAGTTGCCTGTGCGGCGAAGGCCGCGACTCAATCGCTCCGAGGTACTTCACGGCGAAAGGCCGCCCCAGTTCCGCGCCCACGAGCGGCAGGTACTCACGAAAGGCCGCCTGCACCGCGACGCTTGAGGCCAAAGTCGCGGCCACTAAAAAGAGCGCGGCGGCGAACTGTCTAAACTTGAACATGCGTGAATCTTTCCTTCCTCGCGCGGAAGAGATACGAAAATCCGTGCCGGATAATTCTTACTCCGCCCGCGCCCGAACGGTCAACGCCGAGGCCGGCCTTGCCCTCCGCACAAATATGATGACCAAAGCCGTCGCGACGGAGTATGATGCGCTCGTACTCCTACACTGACCGGAGATGCTTTAGCAAACTTCCGTTGACGACCAAGCCGGGATTATTCGATAGACTCGCGAGGTAGCCCCGTTCGTGCGCTTCTCCGCCCTTGTTACAATCTGCTCGCTCTGCTGCCTGATTTGCCTCTCGCAAACTGCTTGCGGAAGCGCGTCCACGGAAGCCCGTGCGCCGCGCGCCGCGACCGGAACGGCGGCGCAGGCGAACGCGCCCGAAGCCGCACGCAAAAGCGAACCGGTCGCACCCGTCGTCGGTTCGATTGACGCCGACGACGACGGGCTGCCCGACCGCGCCGAGTTGAGTTCCTACGGCGACCGCGAAAATTTTCGTCGCTGGTTCACCGCGCTGGCCGAGATGCAGTTTCAAGAGATCAGCAAACAGTGGAACGCCGAGCAGCGCGATTGCGCGGGGCTGGTGCGTTTCAGTTGGCGCGAAGCCCTGCGCACGCACGACCGCGCGTGGATGCAACGCATGGGCGACGCGTATGACGCCATCGCGCCCGACGTGCACCGCACACGCACGCTCGAACGCGGCGCGCTCGGCGCGAGACTTTTTCGCACCCGCCCCGGCGCATTTCAGGAACGCGACCTGACCGACGGCACCTTCTCGGATTTCGCAGACGCGCGCACGCTCAAGGAATTCAACACCGAGTTTGTCAGCCGCGACCGCAGGCGCGCGGAGAGCGGCGATCTCATCTTCTTCCATCAACCGTGGGCGCAACAATACCCTTATCACGTGATGATCTTTCTGGGCGCGGCGCGCGAGGCTTCGGAAGGCGCAGCCGATTGGGTGGTCTATCACACGGGCGCATCGCCCGGCGACCGGGGCACGATCAAAAAAGTGCGCCTCGCAGTGCTCGACGAGCACCCGGATAGACGCTGGCGACCCGTCCAGTCGAATCGCAACTTTCTGGGCTTCTACCGCCTCAAGATTCTCCGTTGACAGAAGAACGACTCGCAGTTGAATGAGACGACAATAAGAAACGATGAATGAAAAGCAGGAGTCAGAATTCAGCATACAGGAGTCAGAATAAAAGGTGCGCGGCTCTTCCTTCTGACTCCTGTGTTCCAAATTCCGGATTCTGTGTAATGCTTTAGTGAATTGAACGCTCTCGAAGGGCTGAACCTATGAACCGTCGAAAACTCCTGACTTCGATCTTGATCTATCTGGCCGTCGCGTTTGTCATCTTCTCTTTCTCGTTCTGGCGGCTGCGCATGCTCGCCATCGGCACTTCGATGGGTGAAGCCGCGAACGAGATCGAATACAAAGAGCGCGACCCGAACGTCCCGGCGAAGCCCTTCTTCTCGCTCACCACCAACCGCACCTACGGCACGAGCGAACGCTCGCGCCTCTGGCTCAACTACCGCGACATAGACGCCATTGATTTTCGCGTCTATCGCGTGAACGACCCCGCCAAGTTCTTTCGCGCGCTCGACAACCCGCACCAGTTCGGCGAAGACGAAGAGGGCGAGTTTGAGAGTTTCTATCGCAAGCGCAAGCCCACTTTCCTCGAACGCGTCCGCGCCTTCAAGAACATCTTCTATCTAGGGTTTCGCGACTACTTCCGCGCGCAACTCAAGCACGAATCGCGCAAGCGTTTCAATCAGAGATTCCGCGCGCCCGACGAACTCAAGGAGGCCGAAGCGCAGCGCACGCCGCTGAACGTGGCCGACTACGCGCGCGTGCCGCTTCTCAACGAGGATCAACTCGTGCGCGGCTGGCGCGAAAAACTCCCGCCGCTCGACAACGAATACGACCGTCGTTCGATCCCGCTCGGTCAGGACAAGCCGGGCGTCTATCTCGTCGAAGCCGTCAACGGCGACCTGCGCGCCTTCTGCGTCACCATCGTCACCGATCTCACGATGATCGAAAAGACTTCCGCCGACGGACAGTTGCTGCTCTATGCCGTCAACCGGCAGACGGGCGCGCCGCGCGCGGGCGTACAGGTGCAAGTCCTGCAAGGCAAAGACACGCTCACCACCGGCACCACCGACAATCAAGGCATCCTGCGCACCAAGGTCGAGCGGAAGCAGCCGAAGAGCGCGGAAGAAGCGGCGGAGGGCGAAGGCGACGAGGGCGCGGAAGAAAGCGAGGGCGCGAGCGACGAAGGGGGCGAGGCTTCCTATCTCATCATGGCGACGGAGCGCGATAATTTTGCGATCTCCGATCTCGACTCCTACATCTTCGGCGGCTACGGCGGCGAAGGCGAGAATCTGACGAGTTATATCTACACAGACCGCCCGGTCTATCGCCCCGCGCAGAAGGTCTACTTCAAAGGCATCCTGCGCACGCTCGGCGAGCGCGGCTACCAGACGCCCGGCGGCACAATCACGGTCAGCGTCGCGGACACGAACGAGACGAAGATATTCGAGCGGGAGATGCCGCTCTCCTCGCGCGGCACGTTCAGCGGCGAAGTGGACATCCCGGAAGACGCGCCGCTCGGCACTTACAACGTTACCGCGACCACCGCCAACGGCACGGCCAGCGGCTACTTCGACGTGCAGGAATACAAGAAGCCCGAATTCAAGGTGGCCGTCTCCGTGCCGCAACGCTTCGCGCCCACGGGTTCGCAGGTGAAGTTCAACGTCTCTGCGCGCTACTTCTTCGGCTCGCCCGTCACGCGCGCCGACGTGAAGTATTACATCTATCGCAAGCGTTACTATCATTACTTCTCCAACCCCGAAGCCGACCCGATTGACG
>DASWNS010000260.1:0-21064 GCA_036399115.1 Pyrinomonadaceae bacterium
ACGTGGAAGAGGATGAAGAAGAAGAGGATGATCCCGGTCGTGCGCTGGATCGTGTAGAACCAGTTGCGCGGGTAGGGGTAGCTCAAATTGTTCGGGCGCGTCTCCCAGGTGATGAACAGACCGTAAACCGCGTGATAGAGCAGCGGGATGAAGATGAACGTGATCTCGATGAAGAGGACGTAAGGAATCGCTTGCAGGTCTGCGACGGCCTGATTGAAGTCCGCCACGCCGCGCTCCGGGTGCGCCGCTTTCGAGTTGGTGTAGAGATGCTCCAACAGAAACGCGCCGAGCGGGATGATGCCCGATAACTGGTGCAGCTTGCGCAGCACAAAAGTTCTACTCAGACGAACAGCCATAGCTTAAGAATGACCCCTTTCGCCGCTGGTGGACACAGAAGCGTGTGTGTCGCCGTTTTCGTGGCGGGTTGGAGCAGACGCCGAAGACGCGCCCGACGCTCAGGATTATTTGGAACGGACATGATTATAAAGAGCGCGGCCAAAAATGCAATCGCCGCCTCTTAGAATCTCCAAAAATTCACGCACTCCCTGCTTGCCAGCAGCACGACGATCAACGCCAGCGTCAAGAGCGGCAGCAGCGCGACGAGCCACGTCCCCAGCAGAGTCGCCGCGCTTGCGAGCGACCAGAAAAGGAAAGCCCTGCGATCCGAAGGCGTGGGCGGCGCAACTTCTTTGTCCAACTCCAACTCGCGCCGCATCTCGCCGACCGTGCGCGCGAGCAATTCGTCGGAGAAAGTCGTGCGATACAAGTTCCGGCTGTGCCGCCCGCGCATGAAGGCGCGATAGACTCCGCGCGGATTGATCACAAGGCCGATGGCGAAGGCCAGCAAGTTGAGCAGCCACGCTTGATAATGCGCCGCGCAACCCGTCGCCACTTCCCACGCTCCGATCTCGGCCTCGCCGCTCCACGTCGTCGGATATTCAGTCAACACGTGATGAATGTCGTGGAACCTGACGGCTTTCACGCGCGCCACCGTGTTCGGAAACCAGATCGGCACGAACCCGGCCTTCATCTTGACCCAACCCTCTTCGTAGCCGCCGCCCGCGAAATTGTTGATCTCGAAATATCGCTCGCGGGCGGCGCGCAGGTTCGAGTCGGTTTGATAGAGAGTCAAGGGGCGGCCTCCTTCCGTTGGCAGCGAACAAGTCGGGAAACGCCATTTTCGGACGCTAGTTTAACCCGCCACGGATATAAGGTAAAATGAAAAATCTTGCGCCGATAGTTGAGTTATTCTTATAATAACGGTCATGCAAATCGAAACTTTAAAAATCTTTTGTGATCTCGTCGAAACGAAAAGTTTGTCGCGCGCGGCGGAGCGAAACTTCGTGACGCAGTCGGCGGTGAGCCAGCAGGTGCGCGGGCTGGAAGAGAAGTTCAAGCGGCGTCTGCTGGAACGCATGCGCGGCGGGCGCGAAGTGGGGCTGACGGAAGACGGCGAAGTTTTCTATCAAGAGAGCCGCCAGATCGTCGCCGCTTACGTGCAACTCAAAGAGCGCATGCGCACTCTGACGGGCACGGTGAGTGGCACGGTGCACGTCGCCACAGTCTACAGCATCGGGCTGCACGAGTTGCCCGCCGTCATCCGCCGCTTCATGGCGGAGCACCCGGAAGCGAAAATTGATCTGGAATACAGCCGCACCACGCGCATCGTACGCGACGTGCTGGCCGGGACGGTCGAACTCGGCATCGTCGCTTACCCGGAGAAGAAACGCGGCCTCTCGGTCGTGCCGTTAGGGGGCGACCGCCTCGTGCTCATCTGCCCGCCGGGACACCCGCTCGCCAAACACAAGAAACTTCGCGCACGCGATCTCAACAATCAAGAGTTCGTACTCTTCGAGCGCGACATCCCGACGCGGCGCGCCATTGATCGAATCTTCAGGGCGCATGGCGTGAGCGTCAAACGCGTCGCGGAGTTTGACAACATCGAGACGATCAAGCGTGCGGTGGAGGTCGGTTTCGGCGCGGCCATCGTGCCGAGTCCGAGCGTGTTGGACGAAGAACGGAGCGGGCGTCTGGCCGTCGTCCCGCTGGCCGAAGCAGAATGGACGCGCACGTCCGGCGTCATCTATCGCAGCGACCGCACGCTCGGCACGGCGGCGAAAAAATTCATCCAACTGCTCAAGGAAAAAAGTGAGAAGTAAGGACGACGAAATCACTGCGATGTCTGCCGCGCAACTGTGCGAGTTGATACGCAGGCGCGCGCTCTCGCCCGTCGAGATCATGGAAGCGCACTTGCGGCGCGCAGAGGCTTTGAATCCGGTCTTGAATGCGCTCGTTACTTTCGCGCCCGGCGCGCTTGAAGAGGCGCACGCGGCGGAACGAGCGGTAATGAGAGGCGAGCGTCTGCCGCCGCTACATGGCCTGCCCGTGACGATCAAGGACACCATCGCCACCGCCAATCTTCGCACGACGAGCGGTTCGCGCGTGCGCGCGGATCATGTGCCAGCCGCAGACGCTCCGGCAGTTGCGCGCTTGCGCGCGGCAGGCGCAATCGTCTTCGCCAAGACCAACGCTTCCGAGTTGGCGCTCGATTACAACGCTGACAATGCTTTGTTCGGGCGCACCGGCAACCCGCACGACCTTTCGCGCACGCCCGGCGGGTCGAGCGGAGGTTGCGCCGCCGCTGTGAGCGCGTGCCTTTCGCCCGCGAGTTTAGGCAGCGATCTCGTCGGCTCGATACGCATCCCCGCGCACTTTTGCGGCATCACGGGTCTGTTCCCCACGCCGGGTCGCGTCGCAAGCCTCGGCCACTTCCCGCCGACCGACGGCGCGCTCGCACAGGGCGCGAGCCTCGGACCACTTGCCCGCCGCGTGGACGACCTCGCGCTTCTCTTCGACGCGCTCTCAGGCAAAGAAGAGGACTCGCACGATTCATCACATGCGAACGAGTTCGGACAGCACGTGTCTGAAACTCAACTGCGCGGGCTGCGCGTCGCTTTCTACACGGACGACGGCGTAGTGCCTGTAACGACAGAGACGAAGCGAGCGGTCGAAGCTGCCGCGCGCGCCTTGACGGAGGCGGGGCTTGAGACGATTGAAGCGCGCCCGCCGGAGATTTCCGGCGCGACCGAATTGTGGCTCGCGCTCTTTTCGCGTGAGGTGGGGCAGATCGTGCGCGCAGAGTACGCAGGGCGCGAGGAGTTGGCGGGCGCGTCGGTGCGCGCTCTGCTCAGACGCGAGGAAGAGGTCAAGGCTACTGTCTCTAACGCACCGGGAGATCGCTTCGAGGCATGGGCGGAGCGCGACCGCCTGCGTGCCGCCCTGCTCGAACGGATGCGCGAGACGCCTCTGCTGCTCGCGCCGGTCGGAGCGTCTGCGGCCTTCGCACACGGGGCGCGCAAAGTCGCCAGCGGAAGAGGAGAGTTGAACACGTTTCGCGCTTTCAGCTATGCGCAAGCGTGTAACGTGTTCGCCCTGCCCGCCGTCTGTGTCCCGTCCGGGCGCACGCGCGAGGGGCTGCCCATCGGAGTGCAGATCATCGGGCGGCCATTTCGAGAGCAACTCATTCTGGCCGCCGCGCGTGTGATCGAAACCGCGCTCGGCGGCTGGCAACCGCCTGCGATTATTCTTCCATCCGGCGGCGTTGATCCGCTATAGTGCGCACGCACAAATTAACGTTGACGCGCTAACGTCTCGTGTCCAACTCATCTCTGGAGGCATCTATGGAGTTCTTTTTTTTCACCTTCCTTTTAATAATCGGCATCTTCCTGCTGGTCGTCGCAGCCAAAACGATCAAGATCGTGCCGCAGTCCACGGTGTTGCTGATCGAAAGGCTCGGCAGTTTTAACCGGATGGCAAGCAACGGCCTCAACATCATCTACCCGTTTATTGACAAGCCGCGCGGTGTCTACTGGACGAACGTGCGCCCCGGCCTGACCTCTATTGATCTGCGCGAGCAATATATCGATCTGCCGCCACAACCCGTCATCACACGCGACAACGTTACCATCGCTGTTGACTCGGTGGTCTACTGGCAGATCACCGACCCGGTCAAAGCGGTCTACGAAGTGACCGACCTCGTGGGCGGCCTGGTGCAGTTGACGATCACGGGCATGCGCTCGGTGATGGGCGAGATGGATCTGGATCACACGCTCTCTTCGCGCGATCAGATCAACGCCAAACTGCGTATCATCCTCGACGAAGCGACCGACAAGTGGGGCGTGAAAGTGACGCGCGTTGACGTGAAGAACATCAACCCGCCCGAGGACGTGCGCCTGACGATGGAGAAGCAGATGACGGCGGAACGCAATCGCCGCGCACTCGTCTTGCAGGCGGAGGGCGACAAGCAGGCCGCCATCACGCGCGCGGAGGGCGAGAAGCAGGCTTCGGTGACGCGTTCGGAAGGCGAGAAGCAGTCGGCGATCCTGTCTGCGGAAGGCGCGGCACAGGCGCGGCTGCGCGCCGCAGAAGCGGAGGCTGAAGCCATCCAGCGCATCGGCGAGGCGATGGCGCAACAGGCCGAGTCGGCGCAGTATCTCATCACGCAACGCTACATCGAGAGTTTCAAAGAGATGGCTCGCGGCAACAACACGAAGGTCATCTTTATGCCGATGGAGACTTCGGCGATGCTGTCGAGCGTCGGCGCGATCAAAGAGATGTTCGCGGAGACGGGCGAACGCAGTGCACGCAAAGAGGAGCGACACAACAATCCGCCGCCGCCTCGCCAGTTGCCGACGTAAGAAGAGAAGTTAGAGGTCAGAGGTTAAGAGGCCGGAGGATAACGGTCGGGGTTTCAACTTTGAAATGTGAAACTCCGGCGGTCATCCTCCGGTTTCTGCTTTCAAGAGGTGTCTCGATAGAGGCGTGTAGCGCGAGCCGCCCGCGCCGAGTTGGCTCTGCATGACGATTAACTCTCCGACGTTGAAACTCGCAGCCTCGAATCCTGTCTCGCGATGTAGTTTGGCGAGATGGCGCGCGGGGGCGGCGTTCGGGATGCGTATGCGCGCGATGGTGACGTGCGGGTGAAAGGCACGCGCTTCGCGGGGAAAACTTTCGCGCGCACATTCCTCTTCCAGTCGCTCATAGAGCGCGGCGAGGCGTTTCGTTTCGTCTCGCAGACCTAACCAGAGCACGCGCGGGTTGCCGCTTGAGGGAAACGCCCCGGCCTCCGCCAGCGTCAACGCAAACTTTTCCACGCTCTCCGCCGCGCGCGTCGCCGCACGCATCAAGGCTTCAACCCGCTCCGGTTCCAACTCGCCCAGAAACTTCACTGTGAGGTGCAGTTTCTCCGCGCGCTCCCAACCGATCTTGATCGGCGTTGCGCTCGCCGCTTCACGCAGGCGCGAGATGTGCGCGGCGGCGCGTGCGCGCACGTCGTCCGGCAAATCCACCGCGCAAAAAATCCGCATGCTTCGCTTCGTTTGAATATCGCTCATGTCAATTTTGGGGTTGAACTAAGGCTAAGGCGTCGGCGTTCTCAACTTGGAGAGGGGGTGACCGGAAAACATCGGCGCGCTGAAAAGTCGGCTCACACGGCTCCGGTTGGTTCCGGTTATGAACTCTTTAAGAAATTTTTAAGAATCGCTAAAAGAGTCCCGCGTTGCTCTGCGTCTAGTATTTTCGCTGCCGGGCAATCGCCTGAATTTACTTCGTCCGTCATCTGGATTTTCGGATCGCGGACGGCGGCTGGTGAATAAAAAACTTAATGAAAGCGATTAGATAGTTTCATACAACCCGGTGCAAATTATATGAAACTAACTCCCTCGACAGGTCGTTTCCCTTAGCTTGTATCGCCGAACCGTCCCGGCACGGCTTGGAAAGTTTGCAACTGCTCTACAGGAAACGGCGGTCGGGCAACCGGATGAGGGATGAGTGAAAAGCCTTCATCAAGATTTATTAGCATCACACGGAGGAAACTAACTCACATGCGTAAAGCATTGTTTACAGCTTTGTTCTTCGTCTTCTGCGCGCCGATGGCGTTCGCGCAGGACGATTTCCAGCGCGGCGAATTCGGCGTCATGTTCTCACACAATCGTGTGGACACTGACGGCGCGTTCAGCAACGACCCCAACGATACTGGCCGCGATGGCTTCAACGGCGTGAACATCGACGCCGGTTACAACTTCAGCCGCTACTTCGGCGCGAAGGTTGATTTCTCGTATCACAAGAAGTCGAACAACGTGACGATTCCGGCTGTCGGCTCGTTCAACGTTGACGGTAAGTTGACGCAGTTCATGGGCGGCGTCAAGATTCAGGACAACTCGACGGAGACGAAGGTTCGTCCGTTCGCGCAACTGCTCCTCGGCGTCGGTCGGGTTGAAGTCGAAGCGTCGGGCACGGGCATCCCCACAAACTTCAACGAGAGCGAGACGGGCTTGGCCGCGGCTGTCGGCGGCGGCCTCGACATTCGCGTGCACCGCAACGTTGACATTCGCGCGATCAAAGTGGAGTACAACCCGGTCAGAATCGACGGCGAAACTGGCAACAACG
This sequence comes from Pyrinomonadaceae bacterium, assembly GCA_036399115.1. Classification (GTDB taxonomy): domain Bacteria; phylum Acidobacteriota; class Blastocatellia; order Pyrinomonadales; family Pyrinomonadaceae; genus JAIVJZ01. The sequence continues at coordinate 6,448 of DASWNS010000260.1, forward strand.
TCCGCATCGGCGTCGGTCTTAACTTCCGCTTCTAAGCGAGACTTAAAACTTTGCCGGGTAAGCTGCCCGTGTCTGAAAAGGCACGGGCAGTTTTCATTTCCATGCTTCGATAGCGGTGAAGTATTAAGGCACTCACCACAGAGACGCATTCCCAAATCGCAGCTCCCGGTTCCCGGTTTAAAAACGGCGCAGGGACTTGCGACTTGGGACGCGCTCTGCCTTATATAGACTTCACTTCGGCGCGAGCAAGAGCGTCTCACGCGTGGCGGCAGAGATTGCTTTCGCGCTGAAGGGAAAGAGGCGCGGGGCGACGGCACGCCAGTCGGCGAGTTGATCGGTCCAGTGCGGGCTGGCGGGGTCGCCCGATTCGCCGAGCGCGATACCTTGCCGCGTCTTGTCCCAGTCGCTCAAATTTGCGATGAGGCGCATTGAGACGCTCGTGCCGACGTTCACGGTCGCGCCCGCGCTAAAGCCGCTCCCGTTGACGGGGAAAGGCTCAATCGTAAATTGGCGACCGATGAAGGGCACCACCGCGAGCGGGTGCTGGAAACGCGCCGGGGCGTAACGCCCCCACGTCCACGGCGTCTCATTCGCGCCCGCGCGCTTCGCCAGAGCCGCCAGCGCATCCTCGACACACGCGCGCATCAACTCGCCGTAGTCCTTGAACTCCTTCGGCAACCACTCCGCCGGATGCTCCGATACGACGCGTGCGAAGAAGAGATCACTGCTCGTCCAGCGAAACGCGTTGCTCCGCTCCGCGCCGAGAGCCGCAGTGAGAATGCGCCGACGGAAGGCCGTGCGCATCTCCGCAACGAGCGGCGCGGCTTGAGAATCGGCGTTCACATACCCGTCCCAGTTTTCCAGCAGGGCGAGCGCGGCGCGAAACTTTTCGTCGGGCGTCGCCTTCGCCGTTGTCGCGCGCAGCAGCTTCGCCGCCTCGCGTGCGAAGGTCGCCCCGCCGATGGAATAGGTGTCGCCCTGCACCGCGCGAAAATCTTCCTCCGTCAATTTCCGCCCCTTGCTCAGAAGATCGTAGATGCGGCGCGAGCGATAAGGGTCAGCCCAATCATGGGTGAGGTGATACGGGTAGCTGCGCCCGACGACGCGGCTGTTGGCCGTGACGATCAGACCCGACGGCGGATCGTACAGGTGCGGCAGCTCTGAAAAGGGAATGAAACTCTTCCACTCGCCTTCGTCTGTCGCGCCGTCGTAAGGGACGCTCCCGTCGCCGCTCTGCCTGATGGGGATCGCGCCCGCGCCGTAGTAGCCGATGTGGCCGAGGGTGTCTGCGTAGACGAAATTTTGCGTGGGTCCTGTGTAGCTGGCGAGCGCGGCGCGAAATTCATTCCAGTTGCGCGCGCGATTGATCGCGTAGAAGGCGTCGAACTCGTTCGTCTTCGGATCGAGCGCAGTCCAGCGCAAAGCGTAACGCTTGCCCTCGCGTTCGAGGATGATGGGACCATGGCGTGTCACGGTCACGTCGAGCGCGACAGTCTCGGTCGAAGTGTCGGTCAGACCCTTGCGCACCTTGATCTCTTCGCGTCTCACTTCGGCTTCGCGCAAGCCCGCCGGAGTCTCGTAATAATTCTTTTTATCCGCGCTGAACTTTTCGAGATACAAGTCCTGCACGTCGGGTCCGAGGTTTGTCATGCCCCACACGATCTGTTCGTTGTGGCCGATGATGATGCCGGGCGCGCCGGGCGCGGTGACTCCGGCGACGTGCAGGCCGGGCGCGCGCAGGTGCGCCATGTGCCAGATGGAGGGCGCGGAGGCGGGCAGATGCGGATCGTTGGCGAGCAACGGCTTGCCCGAAGCGGTGCGCGCGCCGCTCACCACCCAATTGTTGCTCGCGGCGCGATCCTCCATGAACAGCCCGACGCGTTCGAGCGAAATCCGGCTCAGCGCGTTGACGCGCGAAACCTCTTCGAGCAATGCCGCGCGTTCCCGTCCATCAAACGAGGGGAGACTGCGGGCGCGAACTTTCGCGGCGGCTCTCCTTCGCGTCGGCGACGGAGACGGCTGCGACTTCGGAGCATCGCTGCCGACGACGAGCACGTCGAGTGGTGAAGTTTCGGGGAGCAGTTGCGCGCGGCGCGCGGGCGGGAGGTCTGCGAGCATGGCGCGCGAGATGTCCGTCGGCCAGGTGGTCGAGAGAGTTTCGGCGAACAACTTGGCGATGACGAGCGAGTCGCCCGGAAGCCAGGGGCGCGGCTTGTAGCCGAGAATCTGAAATTCGACGGGCAGAGCTTTCGCGTCGGTGCCGTCGCGCGATTCGATGTAGGCGTTGACGCCGCGCGTGTAGGCTTCGAGCGTGGCGCGCGTCTGCGGCGAGACGCCCGCCACGAGCGACTCCGAGAGCGCGCCGAAACCGAGGATGCGATGTCGCTTGTCCTCTTCGAGCACGGGGCGACCGAAAATCTCCGCGAGTTCGCCGCGCGCGGTGCGTCGCAGCAAGTCCATCTGCCAGAGGCGGTCGCTTGCCGTCGCGTAGCCTTGCGCGAAGTAGAGGTCTGCTTCGTTCGACGCTTCGATGTGCGGAATGCCGCGCTCATCGCGACGAATCTGTACCGGCGCGCGCAAGCCCGCGACCTTCAAGGTGGTTGCAGCGGCTTGCTTCGGCGCGGCAACGGTCGCGGATGGTTGCGCGTTGAGATTAAAAGTTTGCGGAAAGGCGTGCAGAAAACAGAACGAGAGCAACAGTGAAGAGGTGAGCAGCAGTTTTTTCATCGGGTCAAAATCAGCACTTCTCTCTTGGAGTTTGGAAGACGCTCGCGGGCGTCCGGGATGGTAACACAGAAACGAAATGATGAACGCGGAACGAAAAGCAGGAGTCAGAAAACAGAATACAGGAGTCAGAATAAGGCGTCAGTCGATAACTTTCATTCTCCCTAGCGGGCATGTTTACTTTGAATCACTCCACAGGCTGCGCCACGCGTTACGGACGGCGGGCATGCTCTCCGTTAGCCAGTCGGGTTCCATCTGCGCTTTCCAATCGTAGAGCATCGAAGGGTCGAGCAGCATGATGCCTTGCCGCGTCACACTCGCGGGCGGCGGCGCGAGCGTGGCGAGACGTTCATAGACGCGCTCGCGCTCCGCTCCTTCCACGCGCGCGAGCAGGTGCCAGAGCGTGAGCGTGTCGCGCGTGCGCGCTTCGTTTAAGACGACGTGCAAGGCGTCTGCCCCGCCGCCGTCGAAGTCGAATTTCGAGAGCGCGTCCAGAAACAGCGCCGAAGCATCTTCGAAGAAGGGCGTGCCGGGACCCACGCCCGGCTGCGTCAGGCAAGCCGCGCCCGCCGGAACCATCGACTCGCGATCCTTCGTCTCAAACGCCACCCAGCCCGACGTGACGTGCAGCGTGCTTCGTCCCTTGTCGTCAACTTCGAGCGTGTAAGCGCAGCCGAGGTCGGCGGCGACGGCGGAAGGCGTGTCCACGAAGAAGAGGCGGGGCGGCGCGTAGATGGTGGCGTGCATGCGCCCGCGCGCCAGTTCCAGACGATGCTCCGTGAGTCGCGTCTCGACGAGACGGATGCGCGTGCCCGGATCAATCTCCACCTGTCCGATGTCGGCCACCTTGATCTGTGCGCGCGAGTTGGCATCCGTCTCCAACCACTCGCCGATGCCGAGCCGCCCCGTGGAATGGATGCGCGCCGCCTCGATCAACGGCGCGCCCGCCAGCCGCGCCACTTCCCATGTCGTGCGCGTCGCGCGCAGGTATAACCACGCGCCGCCCGCCCCGAACATGGCGAGCAGGAAGAGACTCGCAACTAAAGCAGGCCGCCAGCCACTCACCCGTCCGAAGTCCCACCCGAAACGCCGACTGCGGCGAGAACTCTGCGCCTGAGTTTCGCGGCGCGGAGTTGTCGCCTGCGCTGCTGCGTGCGCGGCGCGCTCCGCTTCTCTCTGCCTTGAAGACTCCTGCGCGAGCGCGGCTTCGATGTTGTCCCAGAGATTGGCGGGCGCGGAGCGCAACCTCAAACTTTCGGCCAGTTGAATCGCGTAGGTGATCTCTGCCAACTCAAGACGGCAGCGCGCGCACGCGTCGAGGTGTGCGGCGACGCGGCTCGACTCCGGCGCGGATAGTTCACCGTGCGCGTAAGGCGTGAGTTGATGTGTAACGTGCTGACCGAACATCTCTACTTCTTAATCTCCACTTGAAACGCCCGCGCGCAGATGGCCGAGCCGCTGCGCGAGGATACGATGGCCGCGATTGAGACGCGAAGCCACAGTGCCTTTGGAACAATTGAGAACCACGGCGATCTCTTCGTAAGAAAGCTCTTCAAAATATTTGAGAAGGATGGCGATGCGAAGTTTCGGCTTGAGCGTGGCGATGGCGTCGCGCACCGAGTCGCTCACTTCGAGACGCATGAAGCGCGCTTCGGCGGCTGGCATCCCTTGCGTCGCAGTCTGCGTCGGCAGCGTGTCGGGGAGCGGGCTGAAACGGCGTCGCTTGCGCTGCTCGTCAATGCAGGTGTTGGTCGTCAGGCGATAGAGCCACGTCGTAAACTCCGACTGATGGCGAAACTGCGAGATGCGCGTGAAGAGTTTGAGGAAGACCTGCTGCGTGATGTCTGCGGCGAGCGCAGAGTCGCCGCCGAAAAAATAGAGCGCGATGGAATAGACTTTGTCTTTGTGCGTTTCAAAAAGCAGGCGAAAGGCTTCGCGGTCGCCCTGCTGGCAGGAGGCGACGACGCGCGTGTCCATTGGCCGTTCATCAATCACCGCCCTTAGCTCCGTCCCCAAAGCTGCATTCACAAAGCTCACGACGCTTAGACGGGGCAGCCCGGAAATTTCTTCCAAAAAATTGTAACCCGGCGAGGCTCCAACATTGACGCTCCGCAAACGGAGCCACTACAATCCGCCTTGAGTCAGGTTTGAACGCGGGCAAGGCTGCTTCAAAAGTCCGTCACACTTCAAAAGTAGAAGATTCGTCTCCGACCGTTAACATGCTTATGCCGTTTCGTCGCATCCACTTTATACGCTTTTCGTCCGCGCTTGTGTTCACCTTCATTTGTGCGCTCGCCGCCGCCGCGCAGCAACGCCCGCTCATCACCGAAGACGTGGACATCATCCCGCCCGGTTCGGCGCGCATCGAAGCGGGCATCGAGTTTTTTCAGGACGCGCGATTTCCCGTCTCGGGTTTGCGCGGCGACCTAACGCGCGTCGGCGTCGTCGGCATCAACATCGGGCTTTCGCCGAACGTCGAGTTTCAAATCGACGGCGTGCTGCAAAATTTCCTGAGCATCAACTCGGCCTCGCCCAACCCGGCTGTGCCGCTCAACACCGCGCGCACCGATTCCACCAACGACACGGGAGATTTTCGCCTCTCGACCAAGATCAAACTGCGCAACGAGACGCGACGCGCGCCTTCGCTCGGTTTCCGCTTCGGCGTCGAACTGCCGAATTCCAGCGAGGGGCGCGGCATCGGCATCAACCAGACGAACGCTTACGGCACGATCCTGTTAGGTAAAAAGTTCGGGCGAGAAGATCGCGTCAATCTCTTCGGCAATCTCGGCATCGGCATCTTCACCGCGCCCACGCAGAGTTTCACGCAGAACGACATGCTGCTCTACGGCATCGCAGGAATCGTCCGCGTCAACCGCCAGATCAACATCGCGGGCGAGATCAACGGGCGCGCCAACACGCGCGGCGGACGCGCGCCGCTCGGCACGGAATCGCTCTCGGAAGCGCGTCTCGGCCTGCAAGTCAAAGCCTCCGGCCTCCGCTTCGACTTCGCGGGCATCGCCGGTCTGACAGATTTCAGCCCCCGCTCCGGCGTCACCTTCGGCGTCACTTACGACACCCCTTCCATCTTCACTCCCGTCAAATAGAACAGTGACGAGTGGCGAGCACGAAAGACGTAGATCGTGAATCGTCAATAGAGGAAAACTGTTTTACTCTATTCACGATTTACGATTCACGATTTACGGTTTCAATCTTGTCACTCGACGCTTATCACTCATCACTGTTTTTATGCTTCTTCTGATCAACGGGTTGGGACAATGGCTGCGCGGAGTTGCGGAGGGGCTGCAAAGATTCATCGTCGAAGTGCCCATCTATGTGGCCGCGCCCGCGATGGTCATTATCGGCGCGCTCGATTCGTCGCTTCTTTCGCTCCCCGAAATCAACGATTATCTGGTCGTGATGCGCTGCTACAGCGATCCGAAGGCGGCCTTCTATTTTCCGCTCTTCGCCGCGCTCGGTTCGGTCATCGGCTGCATGTTGCTCTACGTGATCATGCGTCGCGGCGGGGAAGTCATCCTGCGCAAACGCTTTCGCGCCGACCACATCGAACGCGTCGAACGCGCCTATGCGCGCTTCGGATTCCTGACGCTCGCCATCCCCGCGCTCCTGCCGCCGCCGATGCCTTTCAAAATCTTCGTCGCCACGGCGGGCGCGCTTGAATACCCGCGCTGGCGTTTCATGATCACTATCATGATCGCGCGCAGCCTCCGCTACTACGTCGAAGGCGCGCTCGCCGTCTATTACGGCAGGCAAGTGCTTGAGTTCATCGAACACTACGGGTTGAAGATGCTCGGCTCGGTCGCCGCGCTGTGCGTCGTCGGGCTGGCGATCTATTTCATCAAGAATCGCCTGACGGGAAAGAAGGATGTGTCGACTGGCGAGCCTGTCGTCGAGCCGGGCGAGGCACAAAGCGACGTTGTTAAAGTGACGAGTGACGAGTGACGAGTTAAAACCAAATACCCGTCCTGCACTCGTCTCTTGTCCTTAACTTGTCACTCGTCACTTGTCACTTGTCTCTCGTCACTGCTTTTGGAGGTTAGTTGAGTTTTGAAATGGCTGCTGCGGAAAGTTACTAATGGCCTCACGGCTGTCTCGCAATATTTAATTGCCTACGGGGCTTTCGGCCTCTTCGGCATCGCGCTCTTCGATTCCGCGCTCATCCCTCTGCCCGGTGGTCCCGACGCCGTGCTGATCCTGCTTGCGACGGCGCAACCCGCGTGGGTTCCCCTCTACGTCTTCGCGGCGACGCTCGGCTCGGTCATCGGTTGTCTGATCTTTTATTACATCTCGCGGCGCGCGGGTAAAGGCGCGTTGAAACGTTTTTCGCCGCGCAGGCAGGCGCGGGTGAAAGAGTTGATCGAGCGTTACGATGTGCTGTCGGTGCTCGTCTCGTCAATTTTGCCGCCGCCGTTTCCGTTCAAATTGTTCATCGTGACGGCGGGCGTCTTTCGTTTCAGCGTCGTGCGTTTCGCGCTCGCCGTCGCCGCCGGACGCGCCTTTCGCTACGCGCTCGTCGGCTATCTGGCGGCGCACTACGGCGCGCACGCCAAAGAGTTGCTCGCGCGATACTACCCCTACATCGGACTCGGTTTGGCCGTGCTCATCATTGCCGTCTTCGTCTTGCGAAACATGTTTAAGAAGGGCGGCAAGGGCGAAGAGGAAGCCGCACGCGCGCGGCTCGCGGGCGAGTCGGAATCAGAACTGCTTTGAGTTGCCCGCCGGCTTTGCGTTGCCGTTGGCGGAGGCGCGTTGATAGTCGTGGTTGGCGTGTTTGAATTTGCGCGCGGCGGCCAGATCGCGGACGCCGTTTTGCTGGAGAAGTTCGAGCAGGCGAAGGAAGACTTCGGCGGTGGCCTCTGCGTCTCCGGCGGCGCGGTGGCGATTTTTGATCGCCACGTCGAAGTGTTCGGCGACGGTGTGCAGGCGATGGTTGGCAAGTCCGGGCACGACGCGGCGCGAGAGCGAGACGGTGCAGAGTTGCGCGTTGAACATGCGCTTGCCGGGAAAGACGCGCGAGATTTCGTGATTGAGAAAGCGCACGTCGAAGGGCGCGTTGTGCGCGACGAGCACGGCGCGGTCGATGAAGGTGAGAAGGTCTTGCGCGACTTCCGAGAAGAGCGGCGCGGATTTGACCATCGCATCCGTGATCCCCGTCAGCATGACGATGAAGGAGGGGATCGGCATCTGCGGGTTGACCAGCGTTTGAAACTCGGCGACGATACGACCGCGACTGACGCGATACGCTCCGATCTCCGTGATGCGCGCCGGGGGAGTTTTCGCGCCCGTCGTCTCGACATCAACCACCACGTAGTCCGTCTCGTCGAGCGCGCGGCAATCCGCGTCTTCGCAGTGCAGTTCGATCTCGTAGTTATCGTTGATGCGCAAACGCCAGTCGTCTTTGATCACGTCGGAGACGAGGAGCGCGGCGGTGGGCGGATCGAGGTCGGGCAGGTTGAGCACCGTGCGTGCGATCACTTCGACAGGCACACGCCCGCCGCCCGACAGTCGCAGCAGATCAACTGTTTCCTGTACGAAGGTGCAATCTAAGACGAGGTTCGAAAGGTGTGTCATCCGCGCGGCATTGTAGCACGGAGCGCGCCGGTTGGGAGGAACAAATGGGAGGAGCTACAGGATGCGTGCAGCAGAGGTGATTGAAAGGTTCCGGCGCACAGGCGCGTTGCTCGAAGGCCATTTCATCCTGACGAGCGGACTGCACAGTGCAAATTATTTGCAATGCGCTCTCGTCCTGCAACACCCGCGCGAAGCCGAAGCCTTCGCGCGCGCCATCGCCGAACAGTTTGCCGGGCGCGGCATCGAGACGGTGGTTGCGCCCGCCATCGGCGGCCTCGTCATCGGCTACGAAACGGCGCGCGCGCTCGGCGCGAGATCAATCTGGACGGAACGCGACGCGGGCGGCGCGATGACGCTCCGGCGCGGCTTCACCATGCGACCGGGCGAGAGCGTCCTCGTCGTGGAAGATGTCATCACGACGGGCGGTTCGACGCGCGAGACAATCGAGTGCGTGCGCGCCGCCGGGGCAAGCGTCGTCGGCGCGGCCTCGATCATAGATCGTTCGGGCGGGCGCGCAGACGTAAGCGTTCCGCGCATCGCCCTCGCCACGCTCGACGTGCCTGCCCTCGCCCCTTACGTCTGCCCCGCCTGCCAGCGCGGCGAGCAGGCGATTAAACCGGGAAGCAGGAAATTAAGTAATGAGTGATGAGTAATGAGTGATGAGTTGAAAGACAAAGTTTTTGTTTTAACTCATCACTCATTACTCATCACTCATTACTTGTTATTTATGAATTATCGGCTGACCATTCAATACGACGGGACGGATTTTCATGGCTGGCAGGTGCAGGGCGCGGGGGAGCGCACGGTGCAGGGCGAGTTGGTGCGCGCTCTGTCTTTGATCGAGGGGCGCGAGGTTGTCGTGCACGGGGCGGGACGGACGGATGCGGGCGTGCACGCGTTTGGACAAGTGGCAAACGTCGAGTTGAGGCGCGAGATCAGCGCGGAGAGATTGTGCGCGGCGATCAACGGGAACATCGCGCCGGATGCTCGCGTCATCGCTGCGCAGGCGGTGGACGAAAACTTTCACGCGCGCTATTCGGCGCGGGGGAAGACTTACCGTTATCGCATCTTCAACGCGCGTTATGCGTCGCCGTTTCTGGCGCGCTACACGCACACGGATGCGAGGCCGCTCGACGTGGAACGGATGCAGGCGTGCGCTCGCCTCTTTCCCGGCGAGCACGATTGGACGGCATTTTCCGCTGCGCAGGCAGACGTGCAGACGCGCGTGCGTACCATCACGCAACTCGAAGTGCGTGAGCGTTGGAGCGATGCGGGACGTGGGCGGCTGGTCGAAATCAGGGCGAGCGCGGACGGCTTCCTGCGCTACATGGTGCGCTCAATCGCGGGCACGCTGCTCGAAGTCGGGCGCGGGCAGATGGACGCGGCGCAGGTCACGCGCGCCATCGAAAGCGGCGAACGCTCGCTCGCGGGCGCAACCGCCCCGGCCAAAGGCTTGACGCTTCTGGAAGTCCACTATGAGGACAGTGACGAGTGACGAGTGATAAGTGACGAGCGACAGGCCGGAAGCCTGTAGAGCGTGAATCATAAATCGTGAAGAGATTCAAAAACCGTGAATCGTGAATCGTAAATCGTGAAGAGAAGAAGAGAAGGAGAGAAGACGGGTTTTCTCTATTTACGATTCACGATTTACGATTCACGGTTTTTTCTCGTCACTCGTCACTCTTGCGGTGTTGCGTGGGAGTGCGTGCGACGATTAAGATGCGGCGTCCTGTGTCGGCCTGTTTGAGCCGGCGTTGAGGCGTCAGGGGGAGTGTTAATGCTCGCGGATTTCGCGGAAGATGTGGCGGCGGGGACGCGCGACGAGGCTTTGTTGAAGCGCGTCGCGTGGGAACGCTTGCCGCGCCACGTCGGCATCATCATGGACGGCAACGGGCGTTGGGCGAAGGGGCGCGGGCAACCGCGCATCGCCGGACATCGCGCGGGCGTCGAAGCCGTGCGCGCCGCCGTCGATACGAGCGCGCGGCTCGGACTGAGCGCGCTCACGCTCTACGCTTTCTCCACCGAGAACTGGAAACGCCCGCGCCTCGAAGTGGATGCGCTGATGCGAATGCTGAAACGTTACCTGCGGCTCGAACTCGAAGAGATTGACCGGCAGAACATACGCTTTCAAACCATCGGGCGCACGGGCGCGCTCCCGCATAGCGTCCGGCGCGAAATTCAAAAGGCCGTCGAGCGCACGTCAAAGAACGACGGGCTGGTTCTCTCCGTCGCGCTCAACTACGGGGGGCGCGCGGAAATAGTTGACGCCTGCCGCGCCGCCATCGCGCGCCTCGTGGCCGCAGGGCGCGCCCCCGAAGAGATCACAGAAGAGAGCATCGAGCGCGAGCTTTACACGCACGGCCTCCCCGAACTCGACCTGCTCGTGCGCACGAGCGGCGAAATGCGTATCTCGAATTTTCTTCTCTGGCAGGCCGCCTACAGCGAGATTTACGTGACCGAAACTCTGTGGCCTGATTTTCGCCGCGTGCATCTGCTCGAAGCCGTCGTCGAGTATCAACGCCGCGACCGGCGCTTCGGCGGGCTGCAACTCGTCGCAAACGCGAACTAAAAGAAGCGCCTTCCGGTCTGACAGGAGACTCGTCATGTTCAGTTTTATCTGCATCGTCATTACCCTGCTACTGCTGGCATCGATCTTCTGGCTCATCAGGCGCGCGGGCAGGCGCGATTCATACGGCGAGGGGGGAAGCTACTACGGCGGAGGCGACGCGGGCAGCAGCTTCGGCGGAAGCGGGTGGGGCAGCGACTCCGGCAGCCAAAGTAACTTCGGCGGCGGAGGTGATTTCGGCGGCGGGGGCAGCGGCGGCGATTTCGGTGGGGGCGACAGCGGCGGAGGCGATAGTGGCGGAGGTGACGGCGGCGGAGGTGATGGCGGCGGGGGCGAATGATAGACGCCACGAGCGATCTCCGCGTCGCTCGCGCTTAACGCATCAACTCGCAGTTGAGTCTAAGGTTCTCGTTTTCAGTCTCAGTTCATCCGAAAATAATGTCGCGTCTCATCACAGCCATCATCGCCCTCCCCGTTCTCATCGCCTCAATCCTGATCAGTCAATTGGAACTTCTCTTCGTCGTGCTGGCGGCGACGGCGATGATGATGGGGCTTTACGAGTTCTGGATGCTTTCGAGTAAACGCGACGCGAAAGCGCAACGCGAACTCGGCACGCTCTTCAGCGTCGCACTGCTCACGGCCTTCTACTTCAACGCGCCCTTCACCTGGCCTGCGCTGCCCCTCATGATTCTCGTCGTCTTCGTCATCTCGACGCTCGCGGGCGCGATGCTCAGGGGCGCAAACTTCGACCGCATGATCCTTGCGACGGGCGCAACCGTGCTTGGCGTCTGCTACGTCGTCCTGCTCGGCGGGCATCTCGTCGCGCTGCGCACGGGATTCCCCGCGCCGCTCGCAGCCGATCTGCTCTCCTTCTTCTTCCTCGTGCTCATGGGATCGGACACGGCGGCCTATTACACCGGGCGCGCCTTCGGTCGCCATAAACTCGCGCCCTCGGTCAGTCCGGGGAAGACTTGGGAAGGCGCGCTCGGCGGACTCGCGGCGAGCCTCGGCTTCGCCGTCCTCGCGCACTTTTGGTTCTTCCCCGAACTCAGTCTGCGCGTGGCCTTGCCGCTCGCGGCGGCGATGAATGTGCTCGGCGTGCTCGGCGACCTGACGGAGAGCGCGCTCAAACGCGGATCGGATGCGAAGGACGCGGCGAAGATTCTCCCCGGCCACGGCGGTCTGCTCGACAGGCTCGATAGCTTGCTCTTCAACGCGCCGCTCATCTACTATTTCGCCGTCTTCTATTTTGCCGACGCACTACAACGCGCGCAGCTGCCTTAACTACTTTGCACCGCGCCAGAATTTTTCCCACGGAACCAACTGTGCATGTCAACTAAAAAGATTCTGCTCATCGTCGGCGGAATAGTCGCCGTGCTCGGATTACTGGTCGCGCTCTTCGTCGGCAGTATCGTGTGGGTCGCCTTCTCCACCATCGGCAAGAGCGAAGCCGCGCAGACGGCGAAGAGCTTTTTGCAGCAGAACGAGAAACTCAAAAGCGACATCGGCGAGGTGCGCGACTTCGGCTTCTGGGTAACGGGCAACATCAACGCCAGCAACACCAACGGCGAAGCGACGCTCAATCTGAAAGCCATCGGCGCGCGCAAGACCGTCCCGGCGAGCGTCAATCTGGCGTACAGGAACGGGCGCGAATGGATCGTGGTCGAAGCCTCCTATCGAAACGACGCGGGGCAGACGGTGGACTTGCTCGACGTTTATGAGAGGGACGCGACAGAACCGGACGAAGCGGGGCGCGGCGGCGCGACGGACAATTTCGGAGGCACGGATTCGGGCGAGACGGGCGCAGGCTTCGACGAAGAGAGTTTTTCCGCCAACGTCTTGCAGTCGGAGGGCACGACGCTCGTAGTCTTCCTTACGCAGTACAGTCTGGACAGTCAAGCTCTGGAGAAGACTCTGGACGAGTTATCAGAAGAGTATGCGGAGCGCGTTAATCTCGTCCGTTATAGTGTGGACGAGCAGCCCGCCGTGCTTCAGCGTTTCAATATCCGGCAGATGCCTGTCATCATGGTGTATAGAGACGGCAGGGAGCAGGAACGGCGCGCCGGGGCGATCTCGAAGCAACAACTGGCCGCGCTGCTCGACAGGTATCTGGAAACCGAATGAACAAACGGGGCATCGCGATCTTAGGTTCGACCGGATCAATCGGCTGCAACACGCTGCGCGTGATTGACGCCTTCGCCGGAGACTTTCAGGTGGTCGCGCTCGCCGCCGGGCGCAACGTCCGCGAACTCGCCGAGCAGACCGAGCGTTACCAACCGGAACTCATCTCCGTCGAAACCGCAGAACACGCGGATGAGTTGCGCACCGAACTCAGACGCAAGGGAGTCGCCGCGCCGCGCATCCTCTGGGGCGAGGCGGGGCTGGTCGAAGTCGCCACGCACGAACGCGCCGCTTGCGTCGTCAGTGCGACGGTGGGCGCGGTGGGGTTCGTGCCGACCCTGCGTGCGCTCGAAGCGGGGAAGCGCGTCGCGCTCGCCAACAAGGAGACGCTCGTGATCGCGGGCGAGTTGATGACCCGCGCGGCGCAGGCGTCGGGCGCGGAACTCCTGCCTGTCGATTCCGAACACAACGCGCTCCATCAATGCCTGCGCGGCGAGCGGCGCGAAGAGGTGCGACGACTCGTGCTCACAGCCTCCGGCGGCCCCTTTCGCACGAAGACGCTCGGCGAGATGGAGCAGGCCACCGTCGCCGAAGCGATGCGTCATCCGACCTGGAGTATGGGCGCGAAGATCACGATTGATTGCGCGACGCTGATGAACAAGGGGTTGGAAGTGATCGAGGCGCGCTGGCTCTTCGGCTACGAGGCAGACCAGATTGACGTGCTCGTCCATCCCGAATCAATCGTCCATTCGATGATCGAACTCGTCGATGGCTCGGTCATCGCGCAGATGGGCGTCACGGACATGCGCCACGCCATACAGTACGCGCTGACCTATCCCGAACGGCGCGCGTGCCAACTTCCCCCGCTCGACCTGACGCAGATGTCCGCGCTCCATTTCGACTCGCCCGACATGGAGCGTTTTCCCTGTCTCGCCCTCGCCTATCGCGCCCTGCGCACGGGCGGCACCGCGCCCGCCGCGCTGAACGCCGCCAACGAAGTCGCCGTCGGCGCGTTTCTCGAAGAGCGCATCCGCCTGACAGACATTCCGCGCATCATCGAAAGCGTGCTCGACGCGCACGAGACGCGCCCCGTCACAGACCTCGACACCGTGCTTGAGACGGACGCGGCGGCGCGGCGCAGCGCGGCGGACGAGATCGCGGGTCTGGTTTCGGTAATCCCTTAGTTTGACGCGCTTAGCTCAACCCCGTAAACTCTTGACGTGCAACCGGGTGAGCGCATATTGCCTCTAAGTTGCGCGGCAATTTGGTGGTTTCACCGGAGAAAGACGTTAAAAAAGCATGACCTTACTAGGATTTCTCGCCTTCATCTTCATTCTCGGCTCAGCCGTCGTGCTCCACGAGTTCGGCCACTTCATCGTCGCGAAGCTCTTCAAAATGCGCGTCGAGACGTTTTCGGTCGGCTTCGGGCCGCGCCTCTTCGGGCGGCGTTGGGGCACGACCGACTACCGCGTCAGCCTCATCCCGCTCGGCGGCTACGTCAAACTCGGCGGCGACGAATCGAACGCCGCCGTCGAAGGCGCGGGCGAGAGCGACATCCCCATGAACGAGCGTTTCGACCTGCGCCCGCGCTGGCAGAAGTTTCTCGTCATGGTGGCG
>DASWNS010000261.1:0-2929 GCA_036399115.1 Pyrinomonadaceae bacterium
CAAGCCGGTCGAAAAACGGAAGTGCCTCGGCGTAGCGTCGTTCCTGATAAAAGGTGCGACCCATGCCGAAGAGCGCAGCCGGGACGTTCGCGTCCGCAGGGTGGCGCGCGATGAGCGTCTGCCAGTGTTCGCGCGCTTCCGCAAAGGCGCGGTTGGCGTGATAGGCGGCGGCGCGGCGCATGTGTTCGGCGGGCGCGAGTTGTGCGAGTTGGCCGTCTGCGGCGCGGTCTGCGCGGTCCAGGCGGCGCGCGTTTGAGAGGGCATCGTCGCCCTGCGCGGCTTCGGGGGCGGACTCAATCAGGACTTCCGTGCTCGCAACGTTTGCGACGGACGCGTGCGGCGTTTCGACGGGAGCGCAGGCCGGAGTGAGCGCGAGCGCGACGAGGCTGGCGAAGATGTATTGAGTCAAAGAGACAAACATAGGTATCTTGATCGCAAAGTCAGGAATATAGAATCGACGCCTGCTTCGTGTGGAAGCGGAGAGAGTTGGCGCGCGGATCGTTCGATGCCGGCACGGCGCGACGCGTGCGCCGCCCGTCGTTCGGGGAGAGCTTGAAGGCGGAACGGCTGACGCGCGCCTGCTCTCGGAATTGAGCGGAGCGCACGCCAGCCGTTCGGGGAAGTTAGATGTTGCTGCCGCAGGACGGGCAGCCGCAATCGCAATCGATGGTCGTCGTCTGGCCTTTGCCCTCGCAATAGGCGCTGCAATACTTGCTGTTGTCGTCCGCCGGGCAATCGCAGGCGGCATGAGCGCATTTCTTTGTCTCGTCAGCCATTTCTTTGTCTCTCCTTAGTGGTAGTTGCTGGTCAGTGCGTGCGCTTATTCTAGCAGCGAAACGGCTGGCGGCGCACGCGTCCGCTGCAAACGAAGCGCACGACGCGACGACGCGATGACTTCAAGGCGCGGCGTCTCCCGCTTCCTCTTCCTGAATCTCGAAACTCGAAACAATCTCTGCGCCGGGGCTGAGCGTGGCGGCGACGCTGCAATACTTCGTTTCGGAAAGTTCGATGGCCTGCGCCACGGCTTTCGCCGAAACTTCGTGCCCGCGTACGATGTGCCGCACTTCAAAGCGCGTGTACTTGCGCGGGTGCTCCGCGCGTCGTTCGCCGCGCACTTCGACGCGATAGTCCGTCACACGCTCGCGCTTCTTGTTGAGGATCGAGATGACATCAACCGCCGTGCAACTGCCGAGCGCGAGGAGCAGCAGTTCCATCGGCGTCGCGGCGGCGGAGCGTTCGTGTCTGGTGTCGAGCGTCTGCGCGTGGCCGCTCGGTGTGATGGCGACGAAGAGGTCGTCGCCCGCGTATCGAATCGTCGCTCTGGCATCTTCCGAATTCATCATGTAGCTCCTTATATCCCGCTCACGGAAAAGCATAGCACGGGAGCCGAAAAGAGGCTTATCGCGCCCGCGCGCACACGAATTGCATGTATTCAAGCGGTGGGAGGATGTTCCTACGGTTGCAGTGGTTAAAAGGCCATTCCGCGGGCATTACAGTGACTTTGCCTGATACGGATAAGCATGCAGTGTGCACGATCTTTGTACATAAATTGTCAGCATCAATAGCGCGGAAAGTCTCTTGCGCTGCAACCTGAAAAATTGGCGGCAACCTTCGCAAGGTAGTCTCGAATCTCATTTTTGAACGCAAACGTAAGGTTTGCATCTCTCCTCTTTTTCAAAACATCACTCCCCCCACAATACGGAAATCACGAGGCGCGTCCCGCGTGGACCTTTAGCCCTCGTGAGAAGTTTGGAAGATGACTGAAGAGTGAAACAAGCAAAATGGAGGGAAGAGCATTATGACTAGAGCAAGACAAATATTTTCGGCATGGATGGTGCTGGCGCTACTGAGCCTCAGCTTCGGCGTGCAGGCGCAGACGACGCGCCGCCGTCCCGTCTATCGCAACAATCAAGTTCAAACGCAACAACTCCTCAGGCGTCTGGAAACCAATGCGGAGCGGTTCCGTTTGAGTTTGAGCCAGGCGATGGATCAAAGTCGCATCGACAACACGCGTCGTGAAGAGAACATCAGCTCGGTGCTCGACGATTTCAACCACATCGTAGATCACGTGCGCGAGCGTTACGACCAGCGGCAGTTGGTCGCCGCCGATGTCGAAGCCCTGTTGGCGCGCGCTTCTCGCCTCGACAGGTTTATGACGAACCAGAGCAATCGCCTGAGCGTCCGCGCGCAGAACGATTGGGCTTCGCTCAGAACCGACCTCGACCAACTCGCGGGGATGTACAACGTGGCGTGGAATCGCACCAACAACGCGCCCTACAATCCTTACCCGCCGACCGACAACAACTACAACTACGATACGGGGCTGACCGGAACCTATCGCCTCAACGTGGCGCAGAGCGAAGACCCGCGCCGTGAAGCGCAACTCATCACCAACACTCTGCCCGCACGCGACCGTCGCCGCACTTATGATGCGGTCGTCGCGCGCCTTGAGCCGCCCACGGAGATCGCCATCGAACGACGCGGCGACAACGTGACCATCGCTTCCACGCGCGCTCCGCAGATCAACTTCATCGCCGACGGCAGCGAACGCGTCGAACAGGGCACCTACGGCAACACGGTGCGCGCCCGCGCCGCCTTCAACGGCGACCAGTTGACCGTGAGCACGACGGGAAACCGCGACAACGATTTCGCCGTCACGTTCGACCCGATCAACAACGGTCGTCGCTTGCAGGTGACGCGCCGCATCACCATGACGAATGTTAGTCAACCCATCGTCGTGCGCAGCGTCTACGACCGGACAGCCGACGTGGCGCGCTTCGACGTTTACAGGGGCGGTCAAGGCTACCCGACAAACACCGTCGGCGGTAGCAGCGGCGATTTCGTCATCACCAACGGGACGACACTCATCGCCACGCTTAACAACGACCTCAACACGCGCAACTCGCGCGAGGGCGACCGCTTCACGATA
>DASWNS010000262.1:0-2800 GCA_036399115.1 Pyrinomonadaceae bacterium
GTCGCCATGCGCTATGACGACCTTAATCGTGCCTTCTTCATCAATCTCCGTGATGAGCACGCGACGCGCTTCCGTCTCCTGATCGAGCACGGCAGCCAGTTCGCGCAGCAACAGTTCGCGCGAGGCGACGGCTTCGGCGAGACGAAGCGTTAACAGTTGCGCGAAGGCCGAAGTCTCATGTCTCTGTTCGGGCGCGGCTACTTCGGTAGTGGCGAGAGCCTCTTCCGTGCGCGCGATGTCGAGGCGCGCGCCGAGTTCGCTGAACGTGTGCAGGGCGCGCGAGAAATGTTCGGCGGAGCGTTCGGGTTGGACGGTTTCGTAAGCGGAGCCGAGTCCGTAGAGGGCGAGCGCGGTGCGGTAGCGGTCGCCGAGAATGGAGAAGATCGAGACGCTGCGCCCGAAGTGATGAATGGCGAGCGTGGCATCGGACTCGGCGAGCGCGAGCAGCCCGTGGACGCGCTGCACTTCGCCCGCCACGGCCAGGTCGGCGGCGGAGTCGGAAGTCTGCTCGGTAACTTTTTGTAACTCGAAGGCGCACTCGTGCGCTTGGTTGCAGCGGAGGTAGACCTCCGCGAGCAGCAGGCGCGAATCGCAGACGGCCTGACGATCACCGATGCGCTCGGCGAGCGAGAGAGCCATCTGGCTCTCTTCGAGCGCGCGCTCGGATTCCTGCATCGCCAGATGGCAACGCGACAGCGTGCGCAAAGCCTGCCCTTCATACCATTTGTTGCCGTGGTCGTGTGCGAGCCGGACGGCGCGTTGGAGATGCCCCTCGGCTTCGAGCAGATCGCCGCGCAGCATGTAGAGTTCGCCGAGCGAGTCGAGGATCATCGGCACTTTGGCCTTCGCGCCCGGCTCGTCGAATTCGGAAGCGAGCGTGAGCGCGCGCTCTAAGACCGTCTCCGCGCGTGACCAGTCGCCGACGAGGATCAGGTTGATGCCGAGATTGTTGTAGCCGTCAACGGCGTTGGCCTTGTGATCGGTGCGCTCGTAATAGTCAATCGCTTTTTCGAGATAGCGGATGCCGTCGTGCGGGCGTTTGAGGAACCAGCACGCGCCCGCCATGTTGGCGTAAATCCTGCCGAGCATGAAAGGCGCGGGATGATCGCCGACGAGTTTCAAAGCCTGCTCGTAATTTTCCAGCGACTCTTCGTAGGCACCTTCAAACAGACATTCGAGCGCGAGGCCGCGATAGGCTTCGGCCATCCCGCGCCAATCCCCCGTATTGCGAAAATGGCTGAGCGCGCGCTGCGAGTTGTCGCGTGCGATGGGATACTCGTTGATGTAGCGATAGACGCGTGCGAGGGCGACGTAGATCGCGCCCAATTGCGCGTTCGAAGCCTTGTCGGTCGCTTCGCGCAGGGTCGCGTTCAAGAGGGCGATGGCTTTGGGATGATCGCCCGTGTAGTTATAGGCGAGTCCGAGTTGGATACGGAGGAAGACGGAGATTTCCGCGTCGAGTCCGGCGCGCGCCTGCGGGTCTTCGTACATGTGGACGGCGGCGAGCGCATCGGCGTTGCGTCCCTGCGTTTCGAGCGAGACGGAGAGCATGCAGCGCGCCTGCGCGAGCAATACCTCGTCGCCGCGCGCGTCTTTGATAATTTGGAGAAGGCGCGACTCGGCTTCGGTGGCCTGTCCACGGTCGAGCAGTTCGCGCGTGGCCGCGACCTCTGCGGCGAGCGCGGCGCGTGCGGCTGCGCTACGCTCGCGCACACGACGGCGCGCGTCCGACAAATTGACGACGCCTGCCGCCTTCACTGTCGAAGTTTCCGGCTCCTGATCGCCGTTCTGGGGTGAGCGGGTATTCATATCTTAAGACGCAAGAGGTGCGAGGCAGCAACAAAAAGGCGCTCTCTTGCAAAAGGTTAAACAGAGTCGGGTGGAAAGGAATCTGTCTCAGGCTTCGAGCTTACTACTCGAAAACAGTCCTAAAGGGTTGTACATTCCAGAATTTAACAGAGATATAGGAGAGTGACAAGTGACAACTGACGAACGGTAGCCGGAAAGCCGTGAATCTCGAATCGTAAACTGCGAACAGACTCGGAACAGTTTTTCTCTACATCACAATTTACGATTCGAGATTTATCGTCTGCACCCGTCGCTCGTCACCTGTCACTCGTCACTGTTTTTTTGTGGCAGAGGCTTTGACGTTTAAGTTAAAGTATTGTATTGAGCAATCCAACGTTGAGGGCGAACTTTAAACAGCGCGAGCGTTTTCGTGTGTATTGACAAGCGATAAGAGGCGCAGGCAGAAGACCTCTATTGAATGTTGATACGCAGGCACGCGCGCGCCCGTTTGCAGACGATTGTTCTATCGAATCCAATGAGGACATTGGCGGGCACCTCGCTTGCCTCTGTATGGGAGTTGCTGATGGCTACTCTGACTGCGCCACCGAAACGACCTCTGGGACCGTTTAAGCGTTGGTTGTTCAAAGGCGTCGAAGAGATAGAAGGACCGCACGAGCGGGAAGGGCAGCATCACACGCACCCGTGGTGGAAGGTGATGTGCCTGACGGGCGTGGACTACTTCTCCACACTCGGTTATCAACCGGGCATCGCCTTTCTCGCCGCCGGTGCTCTCTCTCCCATCGCCACGCTCGTGCTCGTCCTGCTCACGCTCTTCGGCGCGCTCCCGATGTACAACCGCGTCGCCGCCGAAAGCCCGCACGGCGACGGTTCGATCTCGATGTTGGAGAACCTGCTCTCGCGCTGGAAGGGCAAACTCTTCGTGCTCGCCCTGCTCGGTTTCGCCGCCACAAGTTTCATCATCACGATCACGCTCTCCGCCGCCGACGCCGCC
>DASWNS010000263.1:0-2460 GCA_036399115.1 Pyrinomonadaceae bacterium
ACGGCGCGGCGGTCGGCTCCTACGGCGTGACCATGACCGTGCGCCCGCACGCGAGTCCGTGCCTGCGCTGCATCTTCGAGGAGACGCCGCCCGCCGCCAGCGCGGAGACTTGCGACACGGCGGGCGTCATCATGCCGATCATCTCTATCGTCGCCGCCGTGCAGACGACCGAGGCGTTGAAGTTGCTCACGGGAAACTCCGACGCCCTGCACGGCGCGCTGATGCAGTTCGACGTGTGGCGCAACGAGTGGCGACGGATCAAACTTGGGCTTCCGTCTCCCGACTGCCCGACCTGCGCGCACGCGCGCTACGAAACGCTTGAGGCCGACGCTGCCGAACTCGCCACCGTGCTCTGCGGTCGCGACGCCGTGCAAATCTCGCCGCGACGCTCGACGCGCGTTGATCTGGGCGCGCTCGCCGAGCGGCTGCGTGCGGCGGGCGAGGTGCAGGTTAACGAATATTTGCTGCGCCTGCGCGCGGGCGATTTCGAGTTAACCGTCTTTCAAGACGCACGCGCCATCATTCGCGGCACGGACGACATGGCGGCGGCTCGCTCGCTCTACGCGCGCTACGTCGGCAACTAATGGAAGTTCGGAATTCAGACGAGCGGCGGAAGGGGTGATGTCTATGAAA
This sequence comes from Pyrinomonadaceae bacterium, assembly GCA_036399115.1. Taxonomy (GTDB): domain Bacteria; phylum Acidobacteriota; class Blastocatellia; order Pyrinomonadales; family Pyrinomonadaceae; genus JAIVJZ01. The sequence goes on from DASWNS010000263.1 coordinate 634, forward strand.
TACAGATCTTCAATTCACGTCTCCAATCAAAAAGTGCTACTAACCTTCATAGCTTCATCCGAATTCCTGCAACGCTTCTTTTCAGGTTATCATCAGAACCAGAGGCAATTATTCCAACACCACAGAAACTTCATTGATGCTCAATAACACATTTCGCCCACGCTTCATCTCCATTCTCTCACTTCTACTTTTGCTCGTCTTCGCCGCCGATGCGCGTGCGGGTGGTCCCGTCGTCTGGGAGACGAATTCGCGCGAGGAACTTCTGCGTGGGGAAGCGCGCGGCGTCTCCGTCACGGACACGGGCGCGCTCATGCTCGCGCCGCGCTTCGCCCAACTGTTCGACACGGAGCAGGCTTACATCTGGTCAACCGCGGCGGACGAGCGCGGCAACGTCTATCTCGGCACGGGACACGACGGACGCATCTTTCGCGTCGGCGCGGACGGTAAGGGCGCGCTGTTGTACGACGCGGCGGAGTTGGACGTGACGGCGCTCGTCTTCGGGCGCGACGGCGCGTTGTACGCGGGCACGTCGCCGGACGGGAAAGTCTATCGCATCAGTGCTGACGGGCGCGCGGCGGAATATTTCGACCCGCCCGACAAGTACATCTGGTCGCTCGCCGTGCTCGCGGATGGCGCGCTCGCCGTCGGCACGGGCGACAACGGCAAAATCTATCGCGTGCGCGCGAACGCGGCGAAGCCCGAAGAGTCGCTCTTGATCGATGTCAACGAAACGCACGTGATCTCGCTCGCCGTGGATAAACAGGGGCAACTGATCGCGGGCACTGATCCGGGCGGACTGGTCTTGCGCGTCTCGCCGGAAGGAAAGGCGTTCGCGCTCTTCGATTCGCCGCTCAGGGAAGTGCACGCGCTGGCCGTGGCGGCGGACAACTCGATCTACGCGCTGGCCTTGAGCGATGCCGCGTCGAGTTCGCGCGGCAGCAGTGCGCCCGCTGCGACGGGCGCGGGCGGCGGGGCGAGCGGAACCGTCGTCACCACTTCGAGCGTGGTGGTCGAAGAGGTCGGGCAGCCTTCGCCCTTCACCAACGCCGCGCAGCCTGCCGCGCGCAGCCGGAACGAGTTGGCGAATGCGCGCAGCGCGGTCTTTCGTATCCTGCCGGATGGCGGGACGGACGTGTTGTGGAGTTCGGGTTCGGTGACGGCCTTTGCCGTCGCGCCCGCACCGCAGGGCGGCAGCGTCCTCATCGGCACGAGCGACAAGGGACGCATCTATTCCGTGACGGACGACGGGCGCGACACGCTCCTTATCCAGTCGAGCGAAGATCAAATTTCTTCGTTCGTCGTGCGCGGGCGCGAGGTGTTCGCCGCTTCGAGCAATCAGGGAAAACTGTTTCGCTTCGCAGCCGAGCCGGTGAGTGAAGGCACTTATGAATCGCCTGTCCGCGATGCGAAAGTGGTGGCCGCGTGGGGGCGCATCTGGTGGCGCGGTCAGGGCGCGGTCGAGTTGCAGACGCGCACGGGCAACACCGAGCGACCCGACATGACCTGGAGCGATTGGAGCGCGCCTTACCGCGACCCGGCGGGCGCAGCCGTCTCCAGCCCGCGTGCGCGTTTTATACAGTGGCGCGCGGTGCTGCGTGCGCCCGCAAACGGCGCGGGGGGCACAAACGCGGGCGGTTCGCGCATCGAAGATGTGAGCGTCGCTTACTTGCCGCGCAACGTCGCGCCGGAAATTCTTTCGATCACCACGCCGCCGACGGGCGTCGCCCTGCTGCCCGCGATTCAAATTCAGATTGACCCGAATCTCGAAGCCTCCGGTTTCGATCCGTCGCTCATCGGTCCCGTGCCGCAGGTGCCGCCGCGTCGCGC
>DASWNS010000264.1:0-20208 GCA_036399115.1 Pyrinomonadaceae bacterium
CTGGGATTTGCCGATCTTCCGCACTCGCACAGACATCGTCGGCAAGGTGCTCGGCGGCTGGCAGTTGAGCGGCATCCTCACGAAGCATTCGGGCTTTCCCTGGACGCCGCTGTTGTCTGACTGCGTTACCACGCGCGGCCCGAGCCTCTGCCCCGCGCGCCCCGTCGCCTACTTCGGCGGCGCGGGCACGGACACTTCCAACGAAGCCTTCCTCAACGGCAGCAACTTCGCCGGTGGCGGGACTCGATATTTCAGCACCGCCTCGCCCGGAAACGCCTTGCCCGGCATCGGGCGCAACGTCTTTCGTGGGCCGCGCTACTTCAATGTTGACATGAGCGCGACCAAACGGTTCGGGCTGCCCGGCTTCTTCGGCGAAGCGGCCAACTTCGAGTTTAAGGCAAACTTCTTCAACGCCTTCAACATCCTGAACCTTCAATCGTTCGGCTTCAACAGCCCGAGCACGGTGATCACCAATCCCAACTTCGGTCGCGCCGAGCGCGCGCTCGCCGGTCGCGTCATCGAGATACAGGGGCGGCTCGTCTTCTAGTTTTACTTCCCACTAACTCGCGCGGGTGGATGAACTGAACAATTCAATTCATCCACCCGCGTCTCTCTTTTCGCTGCCGGAAGCAATTTAGAAGTTCATGTCGGCGGCGGGACGGAAGCGGGCGGGTTATCAACTTCGTCTGCGTGATCTTCCAGCCCTTCCCTGCGGCGACGCTTGCGCTCCTCTTCGAGTCGCTTGAATGTGCTCAACTCGGCATCGGCTTCCGCTTTGCGCTTGAGCCGCGAAAAGGCCATAAACAGGCTGTAATGGACGCCGGGATCGTCGGCCCTGATAGTCGCCGCTTTTCGCAGCACCGTGATCGCTTCGTCGTAACGCTGACCTTTTGAGAGCAGGCGACCGAGATCGTAGTGGGCGTAAAAATGGGCGGCGTCGAGCGCGACGGCGCGGCGCAGCAGTGCTTCCGCCTCCGCAAAGTTGCTCTGTTCGGTGAGGATGAAGCCTAGTTGCGCGAGGGCGTCGGGGTTGTCGGGTCTGAGCGCGAGCGAATGGCGCAGAGCCTTTGCGGCCACCTCGTAGGTGGCGTTGCCGCGCGCGGCGATGCCGACAAAATAGTGTGCCTCCGGCGCGTCTGGAAAACGCTCTGCGGCGCGTCGGAAAATTTCGAGCGCGCGTTCGTAGCGAACCAGCAGCATGTAGACGCCGCCGAGCCGCACGTAATAGACCAGCTTAGACGGGTCTTGCGCGAGCGCGCGTTCGTAAAACTCGGCTGCGCCTTCATAGCGACGCTGCTGCCGGAGTTCTTCGGCGAGCATGAAATTAACTTCGGGAAAGTTCGGTCGTCGCGCGAGCGCGCGTTGCCAGTGGTCTGCGGCCTCTTCCGCACGCCCGCGCTCTCGTGCGATAAGGCCGAGATAGTAGAACGGTTCGGCGGCAGCGGGTGAGAGTTTCGCGGCGGCTTCGAGTGCGGCGGCGGCTTCGTCGAAACGCTTGAGATGATAGAGCGCGAGGCCGAGATTCAGAGTGGCCTGCGGGTGCCCCGGCACATCTCTGAGCACCGCCTCGAAAATCTCGACCGCTTCGAGCGAGCGACCGTTGCGCGCCAGAAGGACGCCGAGATTCGCCCGCGCCGAAGTGGACTGCGGATGCAGACGCAAAGCCTCGCGGTAGGCGCGTTCGGCCTCGGCCACGCGCCCGCCGCGCTGGTCTAAGATCACGCCGAGCAAATTGTGCGCGTTCGCATCTCGCGGGGCAGCGGCGACGGCGCGACGCACGACGGGTTCGGCCTCGTCGAGTCTGCCCGCCTGCAACAACGCCGCCGCTTCCCTGAGCAACGACGAAACATCTACGCGCGGCGTCGCCGCCGGAACGCGTCCGGCAGACTGCTGCGCCGCGACCGTACGGGTCGCACTCTTCTGCGCCCACGCGCAAGGCGCGGCAGAGTTCGCGGCCAGCAGCAACATGAACAGGGCGCACGTGGACGCGCCACCGGGGGACGGCGACGACGACAGGCGTTGAGAGATGCGGCGGAGATTCATGACAACACTGCGAGCAAGGCGTCCGGCCTTTGCGCCTTCCTTTGCGCCTTCTCTTGCACCTTCCTTTGCGTCTTTGCCTCTCCGGCGCGAACTCTATTTCTCGCCGGAGGCGCAGAGTTAAGACGACAGGCGCAAGGGAAGCGTAAGGAGTAGTCTTGAAGTCGTGCGCTAGGGATCGGGGCGGCGTATGTCGCTGGCAAAGAGCGTTGTAGTATAGTCAACGCAAAGATTTTGCGCCAAACTTCCCTTAACGATAGTCGTCATTTAATCTCCGGCAACATGAAGATGCCGGTTCGCATGTCCGCCGCTCGGTTCATAAATTTCTGGCGCGCGTACTCAATCCAGTAGCTTTAAACTTCGCAGCCTCGAAGGAGATGTTCGATGAAGTCTGCCAAACGAAACAGTCTGCTAACGGCCTGCCTGCTCATCGCTGCGTTGCTGCCCGTCGTCCCTTCCGCCCCGGCGCAACGTGCGGCTAAGGGGGCGTCCGCGAGCGCGTCTGAAAGAAGAATCAACGCGCTCATCGCGCGCATGACGCTCGCCGAAAAACTCGGCCAGCTACAGATGCTCGACGGCGAGGCCAACGGCAACTTCCGCCCCGAACACCGCGAGTTGATCCGCAAAGGCTTGCTCGGCTCCACGCTCAACGTGCGGGGCGTGGCGCGCACGAACGAGTTGCAGCGCATCGCCTTGCAAGAGTCGCGCTTGAAGATTCCCGCGCTCTTTGCCTTCGACGTGATTCACGGTTACCGCACCATCTTCCCGATCCCGCTCGGCGAGGCCGCGAGTTTCGACCGGGCTGCGGCGGAACGCTCCGCGCAGATCGCTGCGGCGGAAGCGGCGGCGGCGGGCGTGCGCTGGACCTTCGCGCCGATGGTGGACATCGCTCGTGATGCGCGTTGGGGGCGCATCGCGGAAGGCGCGGGCGAAGACCCGTATCTCGGCTCGGAGTTGGCGCGTGCGCGCGTGCTCGGCTTTCAGGGGCGCGACTACAGCGCGCCCGACCGCATCGTCGCCTGCGCCAAGCATTGGGTGGCCTACGGCGCGGCGGAGGCGGGGCGCGATTACAACACGACAGACATGTCCGAAGGGACGCTGCGCGAACTCTATTTCCCGCCCTTCAAGGCGGCGGTTGACGCCGGAGTCGGGACGTTTATGAGCGCGTTCAACGATCTCAACGGCGTGCCGACTTCGGCCAACCCGTTCACGCTCACGCAAGTCCTGCGCGGCGAGTGGAAGTTCGACGGCGTGGTCGTGAGCGATTACGAGTCCGTCAAGGAACTGATGAACCACGCGTTCGCGGCGGATGAAAAAGAGGCCGCGAGCCATGCGCTGAACGCGGGCGTTGACATCGAGATGGTTTCCCGCCTCTACAACGCGCACGGCGCGCAACTGCTCAGGGAACGCAAGCTCGACATGGCGACGATTGACGAGGCGGTGCGTCGCGTCCTGCGCATCAAGTTCCGGCTCGGCCTCTTCGAACGTCCCTACGCGGACGAGGCGCGCGAGCGCGAAGTGATCATGCGACCGGAACATCTCGCCGCCGCGCGCGAGATCGCCGCACGCTCCCTCGTGCTCTTGAAGAACGAGCGCGAGGCTCTGCCCCTGTCGAAGAATTTGAGATCAATCGCCGTCGTCGGACCTCTCGCCGATTCGCCGAAGGACGTGCTCGGCTCGTGGACGGGCGACGGGCGCGTGGAAGATGCTGTCACGCTGCTGGCGGGCGTGCGTGCGAAAGTCTCGCCGCAGACGAAAGTTTTATATGCGAAGGGCGTGGCGATTGAAGGCCGGGGCGTGACGGGCAACTACGACGCGCCGCCGCCCGCCGCCACGAACGCCGGGGGAACCAACGTGGCGCAGGCGAGCGACGCCGCCAGAAACTCGACCACGCCGCTGCTGGAGAACAGCTTGGGCGAGGCGGTGCGCACGGCGCGTGCGGCTGATGCGGTCATCATCGCCGTCGGCGAATCGGCGGAGATGAGCGGCGAGGCTGCATCACGCGCATCGCTCGATCTGCCCGGTCGGCAGTTGGAGTTGATTCAGGCCATCCACGCGACGGGCAAACCTTACGTCGTGGTGCTGATGAACGGTCGCCCGCTCACGATCAACTGGCTCGCGGAAAACTCGCCCGCGATCCTCGAAACGTGGTTCGCAGGGACGCAGGCCGGGCACGCCATCGCCGACGTGCTCTTCGGCGACGTAAATCCCGGCGGCAAACTCCCCGTCACCTTCCCGCGCTCCGCAGGGCAATCGCCGCTCTACTACAATCACAAGCGCACGGGTCGCCCGCCGACCGATCAGAAATACACCTCGAAATATCTGGACGTGCCCTGGACGCCGCTCTACCCGTTCGGCTACGGGTTGAGCTACACGCAGTTTCGCCTGTCGAATCTGCAACTGAGCGCGCAGCGCATTCGCCCCGGCGGACAACTGACGGCGAGCGTCGAAGTGGAGAACATAGGACGGCGCGCGGGCGATGAAGTCGTGCAGCTTTACATACGCGATGTCGCATCGAGCGTGACGCGCCCGGTGCGTGAGTTGAAAGGCTTCGAGCGTGTGACGCTGAACGCGGGCGAGCGTCGGCGCGTCGCCTTCAAGCTCACGCCCGCCGAACTCGGCTTCTATAACCGCGACCTGCGTTTCGTCGTCGAACCCGGCGCATTCAAAGTCTTCGCGGGCACGAGTTCCGCCGATGGACTCGAAGCGAGCTTCAACGTTGTCGAGAGGTAAGCGAGAAGTAGCCGATGCTTCCAACATCTCTTCAACGCTTCGCCAGCAGTTATCTCAAGATGCGCGGCGCGTTCGTCTCGCTTCTCTGCGCCGGGCTGCTTCTCTCCAACTTTGCGCTCACGGCAACGGCGCAACGCGTGCGCCGCGTTCCGGCGAGAGCGTCCGCGCGCCTCTCCGCAGCGGATGAAGCGTTTCTCGAAGACATGTCGCGCCGCGCGTTTCGTTTCTTTTGGGAGCAGGCCGACCCGCAGACCGGACTCGTCCGCGACCGCGCACGCACGGACAACTCGCCGCTCGACGAAAACCACCGCGACGTGGCGAGCATCGCCGCCACGGGCTTCGGCCTCACCGCGCTCGCCATCGCCGCCGAACGGGGCTGGCTCACGCCGCACGAGGCGCGCGAACGCGTACGCACGACGCTCCGCTTCTTCGCCACCCGCGCCACGCACGAGCACGGCTGGTTCTATCACTGGATGGACGCGAAGACGGGCGAGCGCAGGTGGAAGAGCGAAATCTCCTCGATTGACACCGCGCTCCTGCTCGCGGGCGTACTGACGGTGCGCCAAAAATTCCGCGCCGACCCGGAGATCGTGCGCCTCGCCGACGCCATCTACGAGCGCGTCGATTTTTCGTGGATGCTCAACGGCCACCCGACGCTGCTCTCGCACGGGTGGCGACCCGAAACCGGCTTCATCAAGTATCGCTGGGACGCCTACAGCGAACATTTGATCCTCTACCTGCTCGCCATCGGTTCGCCCACGCACGCCATCACGCCCCGCTCCTGGCTCGCATGGCAGCGCGAGCGCATCACCTACGCGGGCTACACCTACATCACCGGCGGACCTCTCTTCATACATCAATACTCGCACGCGTGGGCAGACTTTCGCGGGCGGCACGAAAGCCACTATCCCTTCACAGACTACTTCGCCAACTCCGTCGCGGCGACGCGCGCACACCGCGCTTTCTGTCTCGCTCTCTCCGGCGAGTTTCCCGGTTACACGGAGAACGTGTGGGGCATCACGGCTTCGGATAGCGAGAAGGGCTATCTGGCATGGGGCGGTCCACCGCGCGACGCGGCGATTGACGGCACGGTCGTCCCATCTGCGGCGGGCGGGTCGCTCATGCTCACGCCCGACATCGCGCTGCCCGTGCTCCGCACCATCCGAGACAGGTACGGCGCGCGCGTCTACAGCATGTACGGCTTCACAGACGCCTTCAATCCCAACAACGATTGGGTCAACCCAGACGTGATCGGCATCAATCTCGGCATCATGCTGCTCAGCGCGGAGAACCTGCGCACGGGCAACGTCTGGCGTTGGTTCATGCGCAACAGGGAGATACCGCGCGCGATGCAACTCGTCGGGCTTCGCTCTTGAGACAAAGAAAGGCCGGTGGGGTTTATAAGCCACCGGCCTGAAACTGCGGTCAGAATATTTCCTACTATTTGAGCGCGCGGCGAAAGATGCGATAGCCCCATGCGTCGAGCGCGAGCGCGGGGAGGCCGACGGTGCGTGCGCGCGGTTTGCGTTCGGGGGCGGGCGCATCGGGCGGCAGCGGCGGCTGCACGTCCGGCGTTACGTCCGTGAAGTTTCCCGCGCCCGCCGCTTCGACCGTGCCCGTGAACGGACGGTTCGAGAAGTTGATCGCGACGATCAACTCTTCCGCCTCGGAGCGACGCGCGTAAGTGACGATGCGCGACTCGTCGGAGTTTCGCAGCCATTCGGTCGAACCGCGCCTGAGGGGCGCGCTCTTGCTGCGCAGCGCGATGATCTGTTTGTAGAAGCGCGGAAACTCCGGTCGCCGCTCGGCGATCTGCCAGAAGACGGGAAGCCGCTCGAAGAGCGCGGGCGCGCCCGACTCCGTCGTGTCGCCCACTTCCATGCCGTTGTAGAGCATCGGCACGCCGTCGAGGGTGAAGACGAAGGCGGAGGCGGCGAGGGCGGCGCGTTCGCCGAAACGCGCGATGGCTCGTCGCTCGTCGTGATTATCGGAGAAGCGCAGGTGCAGCGAATTGCGCGGCCACTTCGCTTGCTCCTCTTCCCATGCGGCGCGCAGGTTTGTCGCCGGAGCGTTGCCCATCAACACCTCCGTCAACGCGCTATGAACCGGCCAAGAGTAGTCAACGTCGAAGGCTTTCACCAGCAACTCCGGCTCGTGCCATTCGGCGAGCATGAAGATGTCCGGCTTGACGCGCTCAAGTTCCGTGCGCACGCGCTCCCAGAAATCGGTCGGCACCATGCCCGCCACGTCGCAGCGAAAACCGTCGAGGTCGTATTCGCGCAGCCAGAACTTGAGCATGTCCGTCATGTAGGTGCGAAGCTGTGCGTTGTCGTAGTTGAGGTCGGCCACGTCCGCCCAATCGGCGACGGGCGGGATGATCTTGCCCGTCCGTGCGTCGTGCGTGTAGAAGGCGGGCGTCTGCATCAGCACGCTGTCCCAGGCGGTGTGGTTCGCCACGATGTCGATGATTACTTTCATCCCGCGCCGGTGCGCTTCCGCGACGAGCCGCTTGAGGTCTTCTTTCGTGCCGTAGTCCGGGTTGATGGCGTAGTAGTCGCGCACGGCGTAGGGGCTGCCGATGGAGCCTTTCGCGCGTTCGCGCCCGACCGGATGAATCGGCATGAGCCACAGGATGTTGACGCCGAGTTCTTTCAGACGATCAAGCTGCGCGGTGATGCCGTTAAAGTTTCCCTGCGGCGAGAAGGCGCGCGGGAAGATTTCATAGATCACGCCGTCGCGCACCCACGGTCGCACGTCGCGCGCCGTCTCTCTGGAGAAGTCGCGCGGCGCGGGAGTTTGCGCGGGCGCGTGTGTGTAAGTTGAAGTCATGACAAGAAAGGCCAACGTCAGTTTGCGTAACCTCGCGGGCGGCGAATTGTGCTTCATGGTTTGCGTTGCTTTCTCTCGGCGTAAACGGCTCTGTAGAATCCCTGTTCCGAGACGATCAACTAACTGCACCCGCGCGCTTCCGAAGCGAAGCACAGCGGCGCGACTAACGCCAGCAACGCGACGGCGACTCTGCGCCGCCAAAGCCTGCGCCGCGCACCCGGCCACCTGAAAAAAGCGTCTAACATCCTTAAGCCTTTCGCGACGCGTCGCCGATCACGCCTGTGCTCGGCACGGGTTGCACGGAACCGACCGGGATGAGCGGTTCGTGTTCGTCGCCCCTGATGACCGCCGCTTCGGGTACGTGGTCGGCCACGTCGCGCACAAACGTGACGAGCGCCGCCGCGATCAGCAGAAACGCGCCGCCCGCCATCACCATGTAGAGCGGCGCAATGGTGCTGTTCTCGCCGAAGATGGCGCGGATGATGCGCCCGAAGAAGAGCGAGGCGACGATCTCCGGAATCACGATGAAGAAGTTGAAGATGCCCATGTAGACGCCCATGCGCGCGGCGGGCAGCGCGCCCGACAGGATCGCGTAAGGCATCGAGAGGATCGAAGCCCATGCGATGCCGACGCCGATCATCGTCAGCAGCAGCACGTTCTGATCTTTGATGAAATAGACCGAGAGCAGCCCGATGCCGCCGCAGACGAGCGCGAAGGCGTGCACCGCTTTGCGACTCGTGGCGGCGGCCAGTTTCGGCAACAAAAAGGCGACGGCGAAACAGACGATGGAATAGATGGCGAAGGCGTTGCCGCCCCACTCCTGACCGAGTGCGAAGCGCGGGTCGGCGCTGCCCGTCGCGCCGAAGACGTGATAAGAGGTGGTCAGGCCGAAGAACATCCACATGCAGAAGAGGCCGAGCCACGTGAAGGTCTGCACGGCGGCGAGTTGCTTCATCGTCTGCGGCATCTTGGTGAACGCGCCGGAAATCTCGCGCAGCAGTTCGGCCACGATCTTGAATATCTTCGAGAGGCCGGTCGCGTCGCCGTAAGTCGCACGCCGTTGGCGGTCGAACTCCTCGATGTCCTCCGGCGGATACTCCTTCGTCGTAAAGACCGTCCACAGCACTGCGAGCAGAAAGACCACCGCGCCGATCTTGAAAGAGTATTGCACGGTGAGAGGGATGCCGCTCGGCGTCGTGCCCGTCACGCCGTACTGCCGGAAGAGATAGGGCAAGGCGTTAGCCATCGTCGCGCCGATGCCGATGAAGAACGACTGCATGACGAACCCTGCGGTGCGCTGGTCTACGTTCAGCTTGTCTGCGACGAAGGCGCGAAACGGTTCCATCGAGACATTGATGCTGGCGTCGAGAATCCAGAGCAGCCCCGCCGCCATCCAGAGCACGGAGGAATCGGGCATGAAGAAGAGCGAGATGCTGGCGAAGATCGCGCCGACGAGAAAGTAAGGGCGGCGACGACCGAGGCGATTCCACGTTCGGTCGCTCATCGAGCCGACGATGGGCTGCACGAGGAGTCCCGTCATTGGTCCCGCCAGCCAGAGGATCGGCACGTCGTCTGGACTCGCGCCGAGATACGTGTAGATGCCGCTCATGTTGGCGAGTTGCAAGCCCCAACCGAACTGGATACCGAGGAATCCGAAACTCATGTTCCAGATTTGCCAGAAGTTCAAACGTGGCTTTTGCTGCGTCATCTCTCTCTCCTTTAAAAGCTATTAGCTGTTGGCTCTCAGCTTTAAAATCTTTCCGGGGCGGGCAACTTTCACCTGCACGAGCAACCGCAGAGAACGCTTTTTGTACTCTGCCGACCGCTAACCGCTATCTCGCATACAGGCTGATCTCTTCGACGACGACGTTGCGGTCGAGCGAGAGCGCGAACAGGAGCGTGCGCGCCATGTTGCGGACGTGGATCGCGCCCGCGCGTGGTTCGGCGTCCGCGCCCGTGTGTTCAACGTCTACGAGGCCGGGGCAGAAGTTGAAGACGCGCAGGTTCGCGCCGGTCTTGCGCGCGTGGTCGCGCAGAGATTCCGCGTAGCCGAGCAGGCCGAACTTCGAGGCGCAATAGGAAGGCACGTCTGCGTAGCCCTGCTTGCCCGCCTGCGAAGAGATGTTAACCACGTCGCCGAAGTCTTCGCGGATCATGTAGGGCAAGGCGGCGCGCACGAGCCACATCGCGCCGCGCAAGTTAGTCTCCAGAACTTTATTCCAACCCTCTTCCGTGATCGCTTCGACCGTCTCCGGCACGGCCAACCCCGAATTGTTGACGAGCAGGTCAATCGTGCCGAAGCGTTCGGCGACGTAGCGGACGAGCGTTTCGGTCTGTGCGAGATCGCGTATGTCGAAGGCGTAAGGATACACGCGCTCTGCGCCCGCCTGCGCGTTCAACTCCTCCGCCGTCCGCCTGAGCACCTCTTCGCGGCGCGATGCGATAACGACGGCGCGCGCGCCCGACTCGGCCAACACGGCGGCGAACGCGCGCCCGATCCCGGTTCCGCCGCCCGTGATGAGGGCGACTTGTTCCGTCAGAGGTTTATTGCGTAGAGCCATCGTTTACCCGTCTCTTTCGAGCGTGCGCAGCAGCGGCGCTTTCGTCACGTTAACGCGCCGGAATGTTCGTCAGGATGGTGGCCGAACGCGTGGGCAGCGTGAGTTTCAGTTTGCCGCCCTGAACGCGCACGTTCCTCAGCGTGTCGAGACGATCATCGAGCGACACATCATCCGGCAGACGCGCGGGCGCAACGTCGAACTCTACGGTCGCGGGCTTCGTGTCGTTGTTCAGGACGACGATGACCGCACCACCCCTCGTGCCTTCGGCGACGCGCGCGTAAGCATACTGCTGCCGGGCGGCGTGCAGTGTGACGAGCGTGCCGCGTCGGAGCGGTTCGAGTTCCGCGCGCAGGCGCGCCACGCGCCGCGTGTGCTCGAAGATGTCCTGCTCTTCCGGTGTGCGCCCGCCGCGCGCGAAAGCGTTGCGACGGTCGCCGGGGAACCCGCCGGGGAAATCCTGCCGCGTCGTCGGCTCATCCGCGCCCGTCATCGCGATTTCGTCGCCGTAATAAATCTGCGGCACGCCGCGCGTGGTCAAGAGAAAGGTGTGCGCCAGTTTCAGACCGGCGACGGTCGCTCCCCGCTCGCTCATAAAACGCCCGTCGTCGTGGCTGCCCACGAGCGTCACGAGCAGGTCGGGGTTCGTGTAGAGATAATCTCTGGCGAGTATTTGCGCCACGTCTCTGATGGGTCTGCCGAGGCCGAAGGTGGAGCGCGCGTGATAGAAGACCGGGAAGTCGAGCAGCGAATCGAGGCCGGTATCCACGCCGTCGAAACGCACGCGCCCGCCCTGAAAGAAGGAGACGTGTGTGATATCGCTGTCCTTAACTTCTCCGAAGACGCGCACCTGCGGAAACTCGCGCTTGACCGCCGCCATCCACTCGCGCCAGAAATCGTTCGGGACGTATTGCCAGGTGTCTTCGCGGATGGCGTCGAGGCCGGTCACGCCGATCCACCAGAGCGTGTTCTGGATGAGATAACGGCGCGTCTCTTCGTCGCTCTGATTGAAGTCGGGCAGAAAGTCGAGGAACCAGCCTTCCAGCGTCGCGCGCTTGATCTGCGGGTCGGGGCGCGGGTCGTGCAGCACCCACGTCTCGAAGACGTTGGCGAGATGACGCTCGCGCGTGCCGTTGAACCACGTCGGCGTCGGCTGGTCAGCGACCCAAGGGTGATATGGTCCCGTATGATTGACGACGCTGTCCTGAATGATCTTGATGCCGGATTTGTGCGCCTCTTCGACAAGTTCGCGCAGTTTGGCGAGCGTGCCGAAGTGCTCCTCGACGGCGTAGAAGTCCTGCGCGTTGTAGCCGTGAAAACCCGTGCTCGGCTTCCCTTCCTTCAACTCGATCTCGTTCAAGCGATCATAGTTGTCGTACCACGGGCTGAGCCAGACGGACGTGACGCCGAGGTCTTTGAGGTAAGGCAGGCGATTGATGACGCCCTGCAAGTCGCCGCCATGATAGTAGAACTTGTTGTTGCGATCATAGATGCCGCGCGACCGTGCGGGGTCGTTGTTGGTCGCGTCGCCGTCGCTGAAACGGTCGATCATCAGCATGTAGATCAGATCGTCGGGCGAGAAGCCTTGAAAGCGTCCCACGCGATTCAGCGGCGCGAGCACCTCGAACTGCGCTTCGCCCACGCCGGAGGGGGTCGTGATGCGCAGGCGACGCATGCCCGGCACGGCCTGCGGATCAATCGCCACATCCACGAAGAGATAGGTGCCCGCCGCGTTGATCCGCGTGAGTCCCAACTGCAATCCCGCCGCGCCGACGACTTCGACGCGTGCGCCCGTCAAATTTCGTCCCCGCAGCATGAGGCGCACCGGGTTCAAAGTGCTCTGCGTCCACCAACTCGGCGGCTCGACCTTTGATACCTCCGGCGCGCTCTGCCCACAGACGTAGGAGACGGTTGAGAGGGAGAGGACGAGCAGGAGGGCAAAACGTTTGAAGCTCTCTCGACGTGAAATGTTCATGAAATTTATGCGCCTGTTATTTGCCGGTGCGTAGCACGGGATAGAGGGTGAAAGTTGAAAGCAGGGATGCGCCGGAGTGAATGATCTCTTGCGTTCGTCATCTCCCGGCTCTCCCCTTTCTTCAATGCTCGTCAGACTTCAGATCGCTGACTTCGGTTTTCAGGTTGCGCCCGTAGAGCGCGGTCAAGTCTTTGAGGCGGTCACGCAGGTTGTTTGTGAGCGCGCCCGTGGTGTAACGCCAAGACCAGTTGCCGGAGGTGCTGTTGGGGAGATTCATGCGCGCTTCATTGCCGAGGCCGAGCACGTCCTGCAAAGGGATGATGGCGATGTTGCCGACCGAGGCGAGGACGGCGCGGATGAAATCCCAGTGAATCTCTTCGCCGTCGGAGTTGAGATAGTCGAGACAGAACTTGCGCTCGCGTTCGATCTGTTCGGGCTTGCGCGTCGAGCCTGCTCCCGCCGCAGACTCGAACCAGCCGACGGTCGTGTCGTTGTCGTGCGTGCCGGTATAGACGGCGACGTTGCGATGATAGTTGTGCGGCAGGTCTATGTTTTTGCTGTCGCCGCCGAAACCGAACTGGAGGATGCGCATGCCGGGGAAGTTGAAATCGTCGCGCAGGGCTTCAACGTCGGGCGTGATGACGCCGAGGTCTTCGGCGAGGATGGGTGCGTCGCCGAGCGCGCTTTTGATCGCGGTGAAGAGTTCGCGTCCGGGCGCGTTGACCCAATGCCCGCGCTCGGCGGTCTGGTCGCCGCCCGGTATCTCCCAACTCGCGGCGAACCCGCGAAAATGATCGATGCGCAGGATGTCTACGGTGTGCAGCATCGAACGGACGCGCGCGATCCACCAGCGGAAATCTTCGGCTTGCAGGCGCGCCCAATCGTAGAGCGGGTTGCCCCAGAGTTGACCCGTCGCGCTGAAATAGTCGGGCGGCACGCCTGCGACGACGCGCGGGCTACCGTCTTCGTTCAACTTGAAGAGATGCGGGTTCGTCCACACGTCAGCCGAATCGTGCGCGACGAAGATCGGGATGTCGCCGACGATAGAGATGCCGCGCTCGTTCGCGTATCGCTTGAGCGCGTGCCACTGTCTGAAAAAGAGGAATTGATAGAACTTGTGCGCGTCGATCTGTTCGCGCAAGCCTTCGCGGGCGGCGGCGAGCGCGTGCGGTTCGCGCTTGAGCATCGGCCTCTCCCACTTGTTCCACGCCACGCCGCCCCGCGCATCTTTCATCGCGCGATAGAGCGCGTAGTCGTCGAGCCAGAGGGCTTCGTGCTGGCTGAAAGTCTCAAAACTTCCGCGCAGTCCGGTGTTCGTCGTGTGGCGAAAATTCTCAAACGCGCGGCGTAGCAGTCTGTTCTTGAACTCGATGGCCGCGCCGAAATCCACGCGTTCGTCCGCGAACTCCGGTGCGCCCGCGAGGTCGCGTTGGTCTAACAAATTTTCTGTGACGAGACGTTCGGGGCTGACGAGCAGCGTGTTGCCCGCGAAGGCCGAGAAGGACTGGTAAGGCGAATCGCCGTAGCCCGTCGGGCCGAGCGGCAGGACTTGCCAGAGGCTCTGCCCGCTCGCGGCGAGAAAGTCTATGAAGGCATAGGCCGCGCTGCCCAGATCGCCGACGCCGTATGAGCCGGGCAAACTGGTGGGATGCAGTAGGATACCGCTCGAACGTGTAAAGCTCACAGGATAATCCTCTTTGTTGTTGAAGTGAACTCAGCTTAATAGTCCACGCACGGCTTGTCAAAAATTTATCCCACGCAAACGCAACTCGCCTTATCGATCCTCTGCGCCTACGGGTTTTTCTCTTCTGTGCCTCCGGCGAGCAATAGAGTTTGCGCCGGGGGCGCACGGTTAAGACGGAAGGCGCGCAGTAGTTCTCAGCGGCGCGCGCGGAATGATTTACGGGACGCTGACAGCGGAGTAGCCGGGTCGCGCACGGACGTTTGCGCCTTTGCGCGTGGAGGTGATCTTGATCTTGCGATAACTGCCATTCTTCACAGGGTTCGAAGGGTAATAACCGATGGCATATTGCGTCCTCAACTCGGCGGCGATCTCTTTGAAGGCGGCGGGCAGGCGTTCGAGCGTGTCGGCGCGCGTCAACTTGCCGCCAGACTTCTGCGCCAACTCGTTCAAATAACTGTCGGCGGTCTTGTAGAGCGAGTTGAGCATCATGCCGATGCCGTCTTCATGCGAAGTTCCCGGCGCGCTCACTTCACCCGGAGAGCGCGGGAGGCGCGGATCGTCGCGTCGCGTCTGGCGCGGATCATCGTCGCGTCGCGGCGGCGCGGGGATCGTCGGGATGGGGATGCCGCCAATCGTGGGTTGTCCATCGCCTCTGCCGCTGGGAATTGTGCCGCCGGGAAAGGTCGTGCCCGTGGGGATGGGCAAAGAGCGGCCATCGCCTCGCCCCTTGATGATGGCGGCGAGGTCTGGACGCCCGCCGCCCGCAGCCTGCTCGCGCGCAATGCGTTCCGTCTCGATTCGCGTGTCGTACCTGATCGGGTAGACGATCACGCCCGACTCTTCGAGCGCGCGGATGTTGTTGATGTAACGAAAACTGTCGCTGCGATAATCAACCCCGTCCGTGAAGATGACGACTGCTTTGCGCCGCGCCTTGTCGGGCTTCAAAAGGGAGAGCGCGGTCTGCATCGCGTCGTAGAGTTTCGTGCCCTTGCCTGCGCGCGTCGCTTGAATCGCGCGCTCGACGATTGCGTGGTCGCTGGTGAAAGGGTTCAGGTCGCGCACTTCGTCGTCGAACGACATTACCTTGATGCGATCCTGCGGCTGCAAACCACTGACGAAGGCGTTGGCCGCGCGGCGTATGTCGCGCAGTTTCTCCTCGGTGCTCGCGCTGGTGTCGAGCATGAGAATGACTGTGAAGGGTTGTGAGACGGTCGAGAAGAAAGCCAACTCCTGCCGCACGCCGTCCTCCGTCAGCGTGAACTCTTCCTTCGACATGTCCGGCACGTAGACGCCCGCGCGGTCGCTCACCACGACGGGGATGGAGACGAGGCTCGTGTCAACTTTAACGACTTCGCCGTCCTCCTGCGGTTCGACAACGGGCGCATCCTCAATCTTAGCCGGAGCGGAGACTGCGGGTTCCTTCTGCCGGTTAGGATCGACGTTCTTCTTCTGCTGACTCGCGGAAGAGAGCGGCGTGCAGAGCAATGCGAGAATCAGGAAGAGCGCAAAGGCTCCGGGCTTGAGCATGGACGAAAACTCCTGTGCGACCAAAAGGACGGTTGATACGAAAAGAAGAGGACGCGCTAAACAATCTGCAAGTCAGATGTGACGCGGGCGAAATATCGTTGCTCACAACTTCGCGCGGCGCACAAAACAGCGTGCGGGAGTTTTGCCCTGTGCGAATGAAAAAGCCTCTCAGGCGGGCTCAGCGTGCTTTCGCGGCGACGAGATAAGCGACCGCCGTGCGCGCCGGAACTTCAAACGTGATCTCGCCGCCCTCGATCCTGACACGCTCTTTGGCGACGAGCAGCGGCACGAGTTCCGCGCCGTCGGCGACCTCTACAAACGCGGCGGGCGCGCTGATTCGCTTCGCTGCGGCGGCGCGGTTGAAGGCGAGGATGATCGTCTCGTTCGCCGTCCGGCGTGCGAAGGCGTAAGAATTTTCGTCAAAGGCGAGGTCGAGCAGGCGACCGTGGCGCATCGCGGCGTGCTCGCGCCGGAGTTTCAACCAGTCGCGCGTCCACTCGAACATGCGCGCCTCGCGCGCGGTGCGCCCGCGTCGCTCGAAAGCGTTGCGCGCGTCGCCGCTCCAGCCGCCGGGGAAGTCGCGGCGGTTATCCGGGTCGTCGCCGCCTTCCATGAAAATCTCGTCGCCGTAGTAAAGCTGCGGGATGCCGCGCACGCTGAAGAGAAACGCGTGATGCAGCATAGAGCCTTCGAGCGTCATGCCCTCGACGGAAGCGATACGGCGCACATCGTGGTTGTTCGTCATCACGACGAGCCGCGCGGCATCCTCGTAGAGCGCGTCGTTTTTGAGCATCGAGCGGAGCGCGTTGACGGGAGCCTTGTTCGTGAAGGCGTCGAGCGAAGTTTGCCAGAGGGGAAAGTCGAAGAGCGAATCGAGTTCGGTATCAATGCCGTCCCACCCGGCGCGCCCGCCGAAGAAATAGGAGAGATGAACCGGATCGCGGTCGAACACTTCGCCCACCATCCACATCTTCGGATACTGGCGACGCAGCGCGAGGCTCAACTCGCGTATGAAGGCGCGCGGCATGTACTGGATCGTGTCCTGCCGGATGCCGTCCATCCCCGTGATGCCGACCCACCAGAGCGCGTTCTGAATTTCGTAGCGCGCCACTTCGGGTTCTTCCTGATTCATGTCCGGGAGATCGTCGGAGAACCAGCCGTCGAGCGTGGGGCGGCGCGCGGCTTCGGAGGCATGCGGCGAGAGCAGGAGGTCGCCGCGAAAAGGGTTCTGCGTGTGGCGCGCGAGCGTGCCGTGAAACCAGTTGTCGAGCGGCGGATCGTTGACCCACGGGTGCTGCGAGCCGACGTGGTTGGCAACCTGATCCTGAATGATCTTGATCCCTGCGGCGTGCGCCTTTTCGACCAGTTCGCGCAGCGTCGCCATGTCGCCGAAGCGATCCTCGACGGCGTAATAATCTATCGCGTGATAGCCGTGATAGTAGGTGTTCGGGCACCAGGGCTGAGCGCAGGTTTTGACGCCGTTCCAGTTGTCGTACCAGGGATTGAGCCAGAGGGCTGTGACGCCGAGTTCTTTCAGGTAGGGCAGGCGGTTGATGATGCCGCGCAGGTCGCCGCCGTGAAAGGCGCGCGGGTTCCTGCGGTCGGTCGCCTCCTTCGGCGCGCCCGGTGGGATGTCGTTCGCGGCGTCGCCGTTCGCAAAACGATCCGGCATGATGAGGTAGATCACGTCGTCGGTCGTGATGCCCTGAAAGTGCGTGGCCGGATCGAGCGGCACATTCAAGCGAAAGGGGATCGAAGTCTTGCCGCCGCGCGTCTCCAGCGTGAGGGGGTAATCGCCCGGCGCGGCGTCGGGGCTGATGCGGACGCTCACGAAAACATACGTGCCCGCCGCATTGACGACCGCGCCGCCCGGCTCCAACTCACGTCGCGCTGACACGACGCGTGCGCCGTGCAGGTTCGTGCCACGCACGAGCAGGCGCACGGGGTTGATCGTGTGCGCCGCCCACCAGGAAGGCGGCTCGACTTTGGCGACGACGGGCGCAGTTGAGTTTTGCGCGTGCGCGCTCGCGGCGAGACAAACGAGCGCAAAGATGGCGAGGAGACTGGAACGAGCGCGATGTTTTGCTGGCATTGAAAGTGGCATTTATCTCTGGCGACGCTTCCGCATTGAAGATGTCTTGAAGATGTTTTTAACCCGCCCCGGCGAGACTTAAAACGGACGCCTTCGCCGGAGACTTCACCGCGAGAATATCACTTGCCGTTGAACGTCTTGACGAAAACGACGAGCGCGGCGATCTCTTCTTTGGAGAGTTTTTTGCCGAAGGCAGGCATCTGGTTGCGCCCGTCGCGGATGGCTGCGGTCAGGCGTTTGTCGCCCACACGCTCTTTCTTCCACCATTTAGCGTCGGCCAGATTCGCCACCGAGAAGACTTTGCCCATCGGCGTCTGGCCGCGCCCGTCCGCGCCGTGGCAGCGCGCGCAATTCTCCATATATAAGACCCTCGCGTTCGCCAGTTGTTGCTTGCGCGATAACTTCTTCTGCGCAGCCGCAGCCGCCCTCGCGCCCTCTTCCGCACGCGCACGACGACCGGAATAGCTGCCGCTCAAGAAGAGTCCGGCGAGCGACAACGCGACGATGATCAACTTCCCTCTTCTTCTCATGATCACACTTTAGAACGGACGCGCTACTCCACGCCCGCGCCGGACGACGCGCCCGTGGCGTTTGTCGTCGCTTTCCCTTCGCTCAAGTGATGAACGTGCCACGACACGCTCTCGCTGCTCACCTCACGCCGCTTGCGTTCTAACCTTAAACCGACCGACCGCAAAACTATTCACATAAAAAAGCAGGCTTCGCCGCGCGGGTTCGCGTCGGGCAGGACGCGTGGACGACGAGCGGGCGACACATCTAGCGCGGCGGTTTGACCCCCTCGCCTGAGACGGAGGCGGGCAGGGGCGCGGGCGCGGGCTTGTCGCCTTCGTCCGTCGCGCCCGTTGCCGCTTCCCCGCCGAGCGGCGTCGGGTCGTGTTTGCGCGCCTCTTGAAAACGTTTGAAGATGGCAAGCTCGCGGTCTGCGTCAGACTTGCGCTTGAGGCGCGAGTAGGCCGTGAAGAGTTGGTAATGAATGCCGGGGTCGTTGGCGTTCAAGGCCGCGCCGCGTTCGAGCGGCGGCAAGGCTTCCTCGTAACGTTTCAGTTTGACGAGCAGCCGACCGAGATCGTGATGCGCGGCGAAGTTTTGCGGGTCGAGCGCGATGGCCTGCCGGAGCAGACGCTCGGACTCTTCCGTCTGCCCGCGCTGGTTGGCGATGTAGCCGAGATTGGTGAGCACGTCGGGGTTATCGGGTTGGAGCGCGAGCGATTGGCGGAAGGCCGCGAGCGCGTCGTCGTACTGCCCTTCGGCGCGGGCAGCGTAGCCGATCAGGTAGTAGAGATTGGCGTTCGCGGGGAAACGCTTGAGGGCATTCGCGAACACTTCGCGGGCGCGCGGGTAATGCTTGCTGCGAAAGTTAGCGACGCCGAGACGAATGTGATAGATGAGCTTCGTGGAATCCTGTTCGAGCGCGCGCTGGTAAAACGGGATGGCCTCGTCGGTCGCACGCCGTTTGAGCAACTCTTCGCCGATCATGAAGTTCGCTTCGGGGAACGCGGGACGCAGAGCGAGGGCTTTACGCCAGAGTTCGACGGCGGCTTGCCCGTCGTTGCGTGCGGCGGCGACGAGGCCGAGACGGTAGTAGGGTTCGGCCTCGTTCGGCGCGAGCGCGGCGGCGGCTTCGAGCGCGCGTGTCGCTTCGTCGAGCCGGTCGAGATTGTAGAGCGCGACGCCGAGGTTATAGAGCACCTCGAAGGTCTGCGGGCGCAAGGCATTGGTGCGTTCGAAGAGCGGCACGGCGCGCGCATACTCGTGCGCTTCGGCCAGGCTGAGAGCGAGCGTGAACAGGACGCGCGGGTCGTCGTTTGCCAGCCGCTCGATTCGTTCGGCCAACCTGCCCGCGTCGTCGCTGCGCCCGTCGTGCGCGTAGGCGTTGGTGAGCGTGAGCAGGAGCGCAAGGTCGTTTGAAGAGGCGGCGGGACTCGCGGGATTGATTCCGGCGGCGCGTTCGAGCAGGGGGATGGCGCGTTTGTAATCGCCGCGCGCGGCGTAGAGCGCGCCGAGATTGAAGACGGCGAAAGCGTTTTCGGGCGCGACGCGCAACGCAGCCTCGAAACTTTCGATGGCCTGTTCGACGCGGTTCGTGCGCGAGAGCAACACGCCGAGATTGGCGTGCGCGGGAGCGTGCTGCGGGGCTGACTTGATCGCCTCGCGATACTCGCGTTCGGCTTCGACCGCGCGCCCGCTCTTGTCTAGAACGACGCCGAGGAGCGTGCGTGCGTTCGGATCGCGCGGCGCAACATTCAAGACCTTGCGCGCCGCCGCCTCCGCTTCGACCAGTTTGCCCGACTGCAACAGCGCGGCGGCTTCGCGCAGGAGTGACGCCGTTGCGGCGTCGGCTTGGCCGCGCGCGGCGACGGGAGAGGTTGGTCGTCCGGCTGTGCCTTTGGCTGTGCCTTGCTGCGTTGCGGCGGCTGGTCGCGCAGCGGTCGGGGCGCGGCGTCTCTGCGCTGGCGCGGGCGCGGCGTAGATTCCTGTGAGCGTCAGGCAAGCGAGGAGGCGCGCCGCACTCTGTAGCAGGCTGTCAGGCGAACGGCGCGTGGGCGATTGGTATAGCATTAGATCAATGACCGGATAATCTCAGTTGGCCTGCGGTCGTAACTTCGCAGACAACTCGCCGGGGAAAGTTTCAGGTTAAAGGCTTCCGCACGTGATCTCAAGCGACGCCGGGCGGAGAAGCGCGGGCGATAAAGCAATCGAGTGGCGAGCGGATAATGCTTCCGGCTCGCCACTCGATCTCCAACGTTGCTTG
>DASWNS010000265.1:0-10878 GCA_036399115.1 Pyrinomonadaceae bacterium
CGGTGATCATATCCGTAATAGGAAGTCGTTAAGAGTGGCAGGGTTGGAAAAGAGTGGCAGGGTGGGAAAATTATTGGAGCGCGTAGAGATGCGTGCGCCGTCGAGTTTTTTCCGTTCGCCTTTCACTCAAAGAGCTTTCGCTGGTTGTCCCTTTCAGGATATATTCCCGGCACAAAGCCATTCCAGAGGGAATCACCCTCTGAGCTGTAAAGGAGATACCCCAATGCGCCGCACTCTCTTGTCTCTCACCTTTCTCTTCCTTCTTTCGTCTCTCGCATACGCCGACCCGCTCATCATTACAGGGGGGACGGCAAACATTCTCGGCCCCGTGAGCGGCCCCGCTGTGGGCAGCTTCAACCTGCTCGCGCCGGGATTTTCGGCAACCGGGTCTGGAGATAGAAACTCCGCTAACGGGTTAACGAGCATTAACGGCAGCTCAAGTTTTCGCGGTTCCTTTACGAGCGGCGAGACTTCGGGGAGCGGCGTCGTATACCTGAACACGATGCTCAATTTCACCCTTGCTCCCTTTACGCCTCCCGATCCCGGTAGCAATTCGGACAGCGTCTTTGTGAGCACCGCCTTCACCATGACGGGCGTGGTGGATATACGCGCTTTCGCCGTCGGCCTCCCGGTACTCTTCAACTCCGACGTTGCCGGAAGCGGCTTCGCGTTGATCACTTACGCACGTCTCGCACCGAACCTGTTCGTCCCAATGAATGTCACCTACTATTTCGGTGCCGCCGAACCCATACCCGAGCCTGCGACTTTAGTGCTGCTCGGCACCGGACTGGCGGGCATCGCGGCGAAGGTAAGAAGGCGGCGCAGAGCGGCTGGCGAGGCGTAGCCCGCGTGCGCCGTAGGGCTATCTAAAATGTCGGCATGTTTCGACAACCGGAAGAGGAGCGGGGAATCGCGTTGGATAGGGCAGGAGTTTCGGCGTTGAGTGCTGTCCGGGAGCGTCGCGGCTGCCGTATGTTATCATCCGCACAAACATTCATTTCCGGAAGGGGGTATCCCGTAATGTCAGGTAACATCCTCGCGCGTCGCACCGCCCACAGATGGAGCGTCTCGTCCGGCCTACTGTTCCGGGCTGGCCTAGCAACTCTGCTCTTCTTCATGCTCACGGTCGGGGCGAACGCCTACACGCTCGTCCTGCGCAGCGGTCGGGTCGTCACCGTCTCCGATAACTTTAAGGTGACGCCGACGGCGTTCACCTACGAGGCGTCGCCGGGCTACTGGGTCACGGTGTGGCTGTCAAACGTCGATATAGCGGCGACCGAGAGGGCTAACAATGAGCCTGCGGGGAGCTTCAAACGGAGGATCGAGCAGGAGCCGGAGAAGACGCCCGCCGCCGCAGCGCGAGTGCCGCAAGGCGTGGAGGCGGGGCGTGCTGCCGGTCGGAAAGTCATCACCAATAAAGAGCTTGAGCCTACACGGTTGATGCGCCGGGCGCAGGAAGAGGAGTACGAGCGCACACGCCGCGAACGCGGCATGCCTTCAAGGCAGGAGATGCAGCAGCGCATTGAGGAGCACGACCGCTGGCTGAGCGAGTGGGCGCAGCGGATGCAGGAAGAGAGAAGGGAGGCAGAGTTGGAGTCGCTCAGGTCTGAGCTGGCGAACGTCAGGCTGCAACTGAGCGAACTGGATTTTGGCCTGTCGCAGCAGGGGACGACCTACGTGCCTGCCTACGTGACCCCGAACTACTATCCGTACTTCTACGCCCCGCCCGCACAGATCATCAACGCCCTCCCCTTCGGGCACAGGGGACTGTACGGGCGCGCAAAGTTCGGACGCCACGCGCACAAACGCTCTTGGCTTTACCAGCCGCGACCGGGTCGTCACTTCCCACGGGTCAACAGACCCTTCCACGGACCGGGCGGTCTGCGGCGGGCAATGCCTCCGGGGATGGCTGCTCCCCGTCATGCGCGTTGAGGCGAACTGCGCGGGACTACAAACAAGGATAGATAAGCGGGGGCGAGCCGTGATTGGCTCGCCCCTGTGCTTTATGACACTATGCTCGCGCTCCCATCCTTCCGCGCGCGGACGCGACGGCGAAGAGTCTCCGGCCATTCTTTTCGACGATCTCCGGGACGATCTTTTCCATACAACGTTCGGCCAGAGCTGCAATCGTGAAAGAGGGATTCGTGCAGCCGGACGAGCCGGGAATCAATGCCCCATCGACGACGTAAAGGTTCTGGTAGCCTTCGACGCGCCCGTACTTGTCACAGGCTCTACCGAGGACGGCTCCGCCCAGCGGATGCGCCGTCAGTCCGCCCGCGACGAAGGCCGTAGAGGGCTGGTAAACGTCTGTCGTGTTAGCCCTGTTGAGCGTCTCGTAGGTCTGTTGTCCGGCTTCGACGGTGCGCGCGATGCGCGGGTCGTTGCCCGGCCATGAGAGTTTGACGGAATCGGTCGCCGCGTCGTAACCGAAGACGCCGAGAGCCGGGGGAATCGACAGCCCGAGCGTGTTGATGACGCCTCCCTGCGCGTCCCATTGCGGGGCGCACATCACGGCGGTCGGACCCAGAGGGTTGTTGTGGTCTTCGATGATAGCCGAAGCCGGGCCTCCCTGGCTCGGATTTGTGTCCGGTAGTCCGACCTGCATCCCGAAGAAGTCGCCGTTGTTGCCCCAACCCCTGCCGACGTGCTCATTCAGCTTCGAGAGCGTGCCCTTAGCTTTGGCCTTGACGAGCATCTTGGAGGTGCCCATCGAACCTGCCGCCAGAAACAGTTGATTGCAGGTTAACTGCATACGGCGTTGCGGCGTGCCCGTCTCGTCAATCTGGTCGCAGGTTACGACGTACCTGTGGCCGGGGGCTTCCGTAATCTCCGTCACGACGGTGAGCGGCATGATTTGCAGGTAGCCGCTCGCCTCGGCCTGCGCGAGATAGTTGCGGTCGAGACTGTTTTTGCAGCCGCTGTTGTTGCCGTACCAGAACTCGCCGATGAGCGCGGAAGGCACGTGCGTTCCCGCGATCTCGCCGCGCACGACGTTCCAGTCGATGTTCATGTCGGCCAGACGCCCGTGCAGCCCTGCCTTGTCGGCCATCTCAAGGAAGATGCGCGTCATTCTGTAATAGTCGGTCGCCAGAATGTCTGCGGGCAGTTGTGAAGGGTTGAGCATGGAGCGCACGCGGGGGTAATAAGTCTCCTCCATCTCGTCATAACTGATTGTTCTGCCGAAGGAGCGTTGGAACATTTCGCGCGTGGGCTGGTAGGTCACGCCGTTGTAGACGAGCGAGCCGCCGCCCACGCCCGCCCCTGCATAGACGGTCACCCCGTCTCCGATGGTGCGTTCCAGCACTCCCGTGTACACGTCAATCGGCATGGGGTTGCCGAACACGGTGGTCGAACTGAGCCAGGCCGCGCGCCCGTCGGGGTTGGGTAAGGTGGCGAAGGTGTTCTGTTCCGGCGTCACTGTCCAGCGCCGCCCGCGCTCCAGCATCAACGTGCGGACACCCGCCTGCGCCAGACGCAGGGCAGCCACCGCGCCGCCGAATCCACTGCCGATGACGATGGCCTCGACCGGCTCGCTGTTGGCGGCCAGACCACTGATAATTCCGGGGCCGAGCATCGTTGCTCCGGCCAGTCCGACGAGACTTGTGCGAAGAAAATCCCGCCGTGAGAAGGTGTGAGCCATTGAAATTACCTCTATAAATTGTCTTTTTTTTGAGAGAACTGGAGCGGCGCGGGGCGAGTTTGAAATAGTAAGGATCAATACCCGAATGCGCCCTCAACCCTTAACGCGAATTTTTTGGGGGAACCGGATCACACGGCTGAATTTTTTTTTGCACGCCGTCGCTCGCCAGCCGTTTTGGGAAGTTTCGAGCAGTCTGCGCAAGTGAGTTTAAGGTTGATTCCGCACGCAGGCTCGCGCCGCTTGAACGGGACGGCGAAACGGACTCGGCCTGTTCAGGGAGGTCTGAAAACGTGTGAGCGTGCTACGGGTTTATAATTTGTGTCGTCGCTTCGCCGGAATCCGCTGTGGGCGTTGGACTCCGACGCCAGATCGGGTTGCCGGTGTTTCTGAGTAGACTCTGAAAACGCGGTTCATCGCGCAGGATGTCGAAGGCAGGCTTGAGAAATTTATAGAGGAGGCTCTATGAAATTTGCGCAGCGCATAAACGCTACGTCGGAAGCAACGCGTTGCAGATCGTTGACCAGCTGACGCACGGAACTTACCTTGATCTACGCGGCGCGCTGCCGGGCATCAGCCTAGTGCAGGTCATACACGTGCAGGATGAAGCCTCGCTTGAAGAGGCGTTGCGCGTCGCACCTGAGACGGACGCCCTTCTGCTGGATTCAGGCAACCAGCGAGTCGCCGTCAAGTTGCTTGGAGGCACAGGGGGGGCGCACACACGACTGGACGATTAGCCGCCGCATCGTCGAGCGAGTGAAGAAGCCCGTCTTCCTCGCCGGAGGTTTGAAGCCGGAGAATGTGCGTGAGGCTATCGAACAGGTCGCGCCGTTCGGGCTGGATGTTTGTAGCGGGGTGCGAACCGAAGGCAGATTGGACGAGCGCAAGCTGTCGGCTTTCTTCGAACAAATTGATAGCTGTAGATAGTTCTTTGTCCCTTATGCTGCTCGCCGGGAACGGAACTCCCGCACGGTTCGACGCAGCACCAGGAAACCCTACTCTACGCGGAGACTAACCATCGTTATGAAAGTTTACAAACCGGAGTTTCGTGAGGCCGGGTCTGGAAAGCGGGCTGACTTTCTGTGCTGAATTTATGGGGTGACAATCAGGCACTTACCGGCGACGTAGAGCCATTTATCAAGGGAAGCTGCAAGCCGTTTTCCGGAAAGCGTCCGAGGAAAAGCGCTTCTGCGGCGTCGCTGTCCATTGGCCGGGAGAAGTAATAACCCTGCCCGAACTCACACCCGAGAGCTTTGAGTTGCGCGCTCTGCTGCTCCGTCTCCACGCCCTCGGCTATCACATTCATGCCCAAATTCTGTCCGAGATGCATGATCGTCCGCACGATCTCCGCCGTCCCCGCGCTCTCCGTCATCCGGCTGACGAATGAGCGGTCGATCTTCAATGTGCTGACGGGGAAATGCTGCAAGTAGCTGAGGCTGGAATAGCCCGTGCCGAAATCGTCGATGCTCAATTCCACGCCGAACGCCTGTAGCCGTTCGAGTGTACTGGTGGCCGTCTCGATATTTTCCATCACCACGCTCTCCGTGATCTCCAGTTTCAAACTGCGCGGATCGAGTCCCGTCTCCTGTAGAACCGCCTGAATCTGTTCGAGCAGATCGGGCTGCAAGAACTGTTTGCAGGAGAGGTTGACGCTAATCTGTAGAGGCTTATCCTGCCGGGGGATGTCTTGCCACCGGCTCATCTGCCTGCAAGCCTCTCTAAGCACCCACCCGCCGATCTGAATAATTAGCCCCGTCTCCTCCGCCAGCGGGATGAACTCCACCGGCGAGATGATTCCGCGCTCCGGGTGCTGCCAGCGCACGAGCGCTTCGAAGCCTCGCAGGGAGCCGCTGCCTAAAGAGACGATGGGCTGGTATTGAAGAAACAGCTCCTGCCGCTCGACGGCGCGCCTCAAGTCTCTCTCCAGTCCCAACCTGTCCATCGCGCGCGTGTGCATCGCCTCATCAAACATCTCATAGCGTGCCTTGCCGAGTTGCTTGGCGCGGTACATCGCCGTGTCCGCATCGCGCAGTATCTCTTCCGGGCGTTGATAGCCTGTGGCACCTATGGCGACGCCGATGCTCACGGTGATGAACACCTCATGCTCGCCCAGATTGAACGGCACGGCCAACTCGCTCTGGAGTCGCTCGGCCACCGCTCTGGCCTCAGCGGAATCACACAGGCCATCGAGCAGGACTGTGAACTCATCGCCGCCGAGGCGCGATACAGTGTCGCCGGGGCGGACTGCGGCTTCCAACCGGCGTGCGATCTCGATGAGCAACCCGTCTCCGACCATGTGGCCGAGACTATCGTTGACAACTTTGAAACGGTCGAGGTCTAGGAAGAGGACTGCGAACTGGTAAGCCTCCTGCCGTTCGGCGCGTCCGAGCGCGAGCTTCAAGTGATCCATAAACAGGGCGCGATTCGCCAGACCCGTCAGCACGTCGTGGAAGGCGTTATGGAGTAGCTGCTCTTCGACCTGCCTGCGTTCGTCCACCTCTCTCTCAAGCTCTCGATTCGTGGCGGCGAGTTGTTCGGTGCGCTCGGAAACACGTTGTTCCAACCCCTCGTTGAGCCTTTCGCTCTCGGCTGTTCGTTCGGCGATGTCGCACATCTCGCTCATGCTTCGCTTGATGGCGATGAGGAGAAAGGTGTCTTCAAAGAGAACCCAGCCCGCGTGTTCCAGCCAGCGCCAGTTGCTTACCGTGAGCACGCCGTAGACCGACTCAGGCCAGAACACACCGCGTAGAAAATGGTCTGCCGTGATGACGACGGTAGCCGGGACGAGCACCCGCCAATCCCTGTAGAAGGAGAGAAAAGCCAGCGAGCCGAAGACGTGAAAATGCGTCTCGATTCGCCCGCCCGTAAGATGTATGAGGAGGGACGACATTAACGCTTGCCCCACCGCAATGACGTAGCGGGTCGAGGCTTCGCCCGGTCGCGTCAAAGCCAGAGAGATGGGGAAGAGGCTGATGACGCCTCCCAGAAACACCGCCGTCCAGACGTGTATGTGAGTCTGACTCTCAGCTCCCGCCCATGTCTTCGGGGAGAGCCAGAAGGCGGCGGCGATGGCGGCCATCCACTGGATCAACATCAAGACGGCGAACATGCGGTCGGTGCGTTTGCAGATGGACTGCTGGTGCTCGACGAAGAGACTCTTGACGCGCTGCCGAAAAGAGTCTTCAGCGTACCAGTTAGTGGTTAGCCTTTTCATGGCCGACCTCCTTTCCCGCCGGGCATTCAGTCTCGGCAAAGAGCGGGCAGCCAAAGACGGGAGTATCGCTGTGCTCCGTTTCGCCGTTCGTGAGAAGCGAGACGATGGCCGTGCGTCCCGCGTTATCGCCTGCGTGGCCGCGCGCGCTCGTAATTCCGCCGCTGAAGAGCCGTTTGCCCTCTGCGTCGTAGAGCATGGTCTGGCCGGAAGTGGCGGCGCGGAAACGTGCGGCCTCGACGCCCTGATCGTCGCGCACGACGTTGACGCCGGGGATCGCGGCTGCGCTCCTCAGCAGATCGGTCTGCTCCCACCCGTCGGAGAAATTCAGCGGCTTGACGAAAAGCACGTAAGCCGTCACACGCCCGCGCGCCTGCGTCATAAGGCGCGATAGTTCGCCGATACTGGCGCGCGTACAGGGGCAATGCGGATGCGCCAGCATGACGAGCGTTGCCCTGTCGGCGGCGCGTCTGATACGGCT
This sequence comes from Pyrinomonadaceae bacterium, assembly GCA_036399115.1. GTDB lineage: Bacteria > Acidobacteriota > Blastocatellia > Pyrinomonadales > Pyrinomonadaceae > JAIVJZ01. Next base: position 7,330 of record DASWNS010000265.1, read on the forward strand.
GCCGTCAGGCCAGCGGTCAGGAGCGGCGGCGGCCACACCGGGACTGATCTCGTAGTTCTTGAGGAACCACATTCCCGTACAGATCATCGTGAGCCATAACGCGCTCAGGGCAAGCAGCGTCAGCCTGTTCTTTTTGAAATTCATCAAGAGCGATCCCTAAAATGAGTCCTGAATGTTTTGCGAGAGAACCTGCCGGGAGTTAAGAGGGCGGGGCAGAAGCCAAAGGCTGCGAAATGGCGTTGCGTGTAGCAGTTTGACCGGAGGCACTGCTTACTACAGTGCAATGTGACTGGATATATTGACCGAAGAGCGAATATTCCCGCTGTCGAGCCTTCCCCGGGCAATTGTTGGCAAAGCCCGTACCACTCACAGCTTGCTCGATGGGTAAACGCGAGGCGGAGCCGCTCCCGCCTCCCACGTCCTCACTTAATTCCTACGTCCTCACTTAAAACTGCGGCCACATCGCTCCCGCCGACCGCCTCGTGTATAATTTCCGCGTCTCCATCTACATCATCAAAACAAGTTTTACGGAGTTTACGCGATATGAAAACCCTGCTCATGGTTTCGCTTCTGTTGTGCCTGCCCGTCGTCGGACTGGCGCAAGCGAAGAAGGGCGCGCCGAAGAAGAAGGCGTCGCCCGCGTCTACACAACAACGAAAGATATTTCCCTACGCCTACACGATTGACGATCTGCCGAACGGCCTGCGCCTCGTCACCGTGCCGACCGACTACCCGAATCTCGTCGCCCTCTACATCGTCGTCCAGACCGGCTCGCGCAACGAGATCGAACCCGGCAAGAGCGGTTACGCGCACTTCTTCGAGCACATGATGTTTCGCGGAAGCAAGAACGTTACGCCCGCACAGCGCGACGACATTTTGAAGCGTGCCGGGGCGTCCTCTAACGCTTACACGACCGACGACCGCACCGTCTATCACGAAGTCTTCTCGAAAGAGGACTTGGACGAGGTGATGCGCATCGAAGGCGACCGCTTCCAGTCGCTCCAGTATGCGGAACCGGAGTATAAGACGGAGGCTCTGGCGGTGCTCGGCGAGTACAACAAGAACTCCGCCAGCCCCGGCAGCAAGCTCTTCGAGAAACTGCGCGAGACGGCCTTCCGCACGCACACCTATTCGCACACCACGATGGGCTTCATCAAAGACATCGAAGACATGCCGAACCAGTACCAGTACAGCCTCGACTTCTATCGTCGCTACTATCGCCCCGAATATACGACCATCCTCGTCGTCGGCGACGTAACGCGCCAACGCGCGCTCGCGCTCACGCGCCAGCACTTCGGCGCGTGGGAGCGCGGCAACTACAAGCCCGACATCCCTGCGGAACCCGCGCAGACCGAGCCGCGCGAAGCGCACGTCGAATGGCCGAGTGCAACCCTGCCTTATCTGGCCGTCGCCTTCCGCGCCCCCGCTTATTCCGACGAGAGTAAAGATAAGGTCGCGCTCGATCTGCTGTCGGCCATCGCCTTCGGTTCAAACTCTGAGTTGTATCAACGTCTCGTCCTGAAGGAGCAGAAGGTCGAGACAATCGGCGTCAGTTTCGGCGACAAAGCCGACCCGGAACTCTTCACCGTCCAGACGCGCATCAAGCAGGTGCAGGACATGCCTTACGTCCGCGAGCAGATTCTCGCCACCTTCAAACGCTACACGACGGAACTCGTCCCGCAGCAAAAACTCGACGACACGCGTTCACGCCGTCGCTACGGTTTCGCGCAGGCGATGGACAGTTCCGAAGCGATTGCCGGTGCGCTCGCCCCCTATCTCGCCCTGCGCCGCACGCCCGAGACGATGAACAAACTCTTCGCGCTCGCAGACAGCGTGACGCCCGCAGACATCCGCGACGCCGCGCGCCGTTACTTCACGGATAACAATCGCACCATCGTCACGCTCTCGCAGGGCGCGGGCAAACAGGCCGCAAACAAGGAGGGCGACAAATAACCATGCGACAGATAACCATGCGACGAATATTCTCCATCACACTCGCGCTCTCGTTCATGCTCTCGACTATGACCGCAAACGCTCAACGCAAATCGCCGCGACCTAAAAACTCCGCGAGCGGCAACGCGGCCACCATGAAGACGGCTGCCGCTTCCAATACCGTGCTGCTCCCGAATCGCTCTCCGCTCGTCACCTTCCGCATACTCTTTATGACGGGCGCGGCGGACGACCCGGCGGGCAAAGAAGGCGTGGCCGCCCTGACTGCCTCGCTGCTCTCAGGCGGCGGCACACGCGCGCTCGCCTACGAGAAGATTCAGGAAGCCTTCTACCCGATGGCTACCTCCTTCAACTCGCAGGTTGATAAAGAGATGACCGTCTTCACGGGCACGACGCACGCCGACAACCTGACGCGTTACTACGAACTCATCAGCCAGATGCTCCTCGACCCCGGTTTCCGCGAAGACGATTTCGCACGCATCAAAACCAACACGATCAACTATCTCAAAGTCTCCCTGCGCGAAGGGAACGACGAAGAGTTGGGCAAGGAGCAACTCTATAACAACATCTACGCCGGGCACCCTTACGGCCATCACAACTACGGCGGCATCGGTGCGCTCGGACGCATCACGCTCGAAGACGTGCGCGAGTTCTATCGCACGCACTACACGCAGGCCAACCTTGTGCTCGGCCTCGCGGGCGGCTACCCGCAGACGTTTCCCGCGAAGGTCAAAGCCGACTTCGCCAAACTTCCGGCGGGCACGCCGACGCCCTCAAACTTCTTTACGCCCAAACTCGAACCGGGCATGCACATCGACATCGTCAAACGCGAGACGCGCTCCACAGCCATCTCGCTCGGCTTCCCGATTGACGTGACGCGCGCAGACCGTGATTGGCCTGCGCTCGCCGTCGTCGCCTCCTATTTCGGCCAGCATCGTTCGTCCAACAGTTATCTCTATCAACGTCTGCGCGAAGCGCGCGGCTTGAACTACGGCGACTATGCCTACATCGAATACTTTCCCGGCGGCATGTTTCAGTTCGAGCCTGATCCGAACCTCGCGCGCCAGCAGCAGATTTTCCAAATCTGGATTCGCCCCGTGCCGCCCGAACAAGGCCACTTCGTCCTGCGCGCCGCGCTCTACGAGTATGACAAACTCGTCCGCGACGGCCTCTCGCGCGAAGCCTTCGAGGCCACGCGCGAGTTCCTCACAAAGTATTCCAACATCCTGACGGCCACGCAGGATGCCCAACTCGGCTACGCGCTCGATAGCCGCTATTACAAGATCGGCGACTTCAACCGCTACATGCGCGATCAACTTTCGCGCCTCACGCTCGAAGAGGTGAACGCCGCTATCAAGAAGTATCTGGCGACGAACCGCATGCGCATCGTCGTCGTCACGAAAGACGCCGAAGGTTTGCGCGATGCCATCCTCGCGAACAAGCCCTCGCCCATGACCTACAACTCGCCCAAGCCGCAGGAAATTCTGGATGAGGACAAGATCATTCAGGCTTACCCCATCGACGTGCGCGCCGAACAAGTTCGCATCACGCCCGTCGAGCGGGTCTTTCCCTAAGCGGCAGGCAGGGTAGTGATGTTAT
>DASWNS010000266.1:0-6262 GCA_036399115.1 Pyrinomonadaceae bacterium
GGCAGTTTGTACGCCTCATTCGTTGTCTCACAAGCTATCTCACTGCCCGTTAGAATTTTCGCAAACGCTCGTCTCAAGGCAAGACGAGGCGCGGGCGCGTGCCGGAGGGCAAGATCGTTTTGCCGTTATGATATTCGGGACCACAGTAGCGACGCGGCTCCTGCCCGATGGAGAAAGTTTTCGAGCGGATGACGGGACACGTCGAAGCGGCCATCAGTCCCGTCGTCGGATCAATATCGAGCGTGATCGTGCCCATCAGGCGCGATGAGCCGTCCGTTTGCGCGCCGCCGCGCCCTTCGAGACGCGGGGTGGTCGTGCGCGGACGCTGCGGCGGTGCGTCGGCAGGCGGTGGCGGGTCGCTGCCATCGGAAGGCACGATGACGGGCGCGGGCGCATAGTCAAACTCGCCGCCTTCTTCGCCCGTGCCGTCGAGCGGCGCGAGTTCATCTTCGGGCGGGGCGTTGCTTTCGATGGTGGGCGCGGTTCCCGTGATGAAGAGTTCGGTGCGCTTGCCCGCAGTAATGTCGGCGACGGCGAGCAGGCCGGTGCGCGGATCGATTGAAGCCTCTTCGAGGCCGGGGGGCATCTGCCAGTCGCCCGCCCATTCGGGATGCGCGGAGAGCGCGGACTGCATGAAGTCCGCCCAGATGGGCAACGCGGAATCCGCGCCCGTCAGGCCGAGCGGCGAACCGTCGTCGAAGCCGACATAGACGACGCAGACGAGTTGCGGCGTGTAGCCCGCGAACCAACCGTCGCGCGACGTTCCGGTCTTGCCCGCGACGTTGAACTTGAACCCGCGCCCGCGCAGGCGCGCCGCCGTGCCGCGATTGACGACATCCTTCATCATCGAAGTCATCAGGTAGGCGACTTCGGGGCGCATCACGTCGTTCTGCTGCGTGGCGGGCGCGGCGATGGTCGCGCCGCGTCCGGTCGTGACGCGATTGATGCCGATAGGCGTGGTGCGCGTGCCGAGGCGGGCAAAGGTCGTATAGGCGGAGGCGACTTGCAGCGGCGTCGCTTCGTTCGTTCCGAGCGCCATCGCGGGATAGGCGCGTTGCGGCTTGGGCAGCCCCGCGCGCGTGGCGAGGTTCATCACGCGGCCAATCGTGACCTCCATCGCCACGTCAACCGTGATCACGTTCTTACTATGCACGAGAGCATCGCGCAGGGTGACGGGAGCGTTGGCGTAAGAGTCGCCGAAGTTGCCGGGCGAGTATTCCTGATTGTCGTAGGTGAAAGTCTTCGGCTCGTCCATGTAGGTCGTCGCCGCCGTGATGACGCGCGGGACGGGATCGTAAGCCGTGTTGAGCGCGGTGGCATAGACGAAAGGCTTGAAGACCGAACCGGGCTGGCGCATGGCATCCGTCGCGCGATTGAGTTGACTGCGTTCGTAGTCGCGCCCGCCCACCATCGCCACCACTTCGCCCGTCTGCGCATTCATCGCCACGAGCGACGCTTGCAGCGTGCCCGGCGCAACCGAATTCTTCCCGCGCTTCGCGTAAATTTTATCGAGCGCGGCGAGTTGCTTCGTCACGGCGGCGTAGGCCGCGCGCTGCAATTCCATGTCAATCGTCGTGTAGATGCGCAGGTGTTCGGCGGTGCGGGCATCGGCGAGGATGTCTGCCAACTGCGCCTGCACGTAATCGACGAAGTAGGGAGCTTCGGAACTGTCGAGCCTGCCGCGCGCGGGCGCGACTTTCAACTCCGTCGCCTTCGCACGCGCCGCCTCTTCCTCCGTGATCGCTCCGGCCTCGGCCATCGAATCGAGCACTTGATTGCGCCGCGCCGTCGCCGTCTGTAGATTGCGATAAGGGTTGTAGCGATTCGGGCTGCGGATGATCCCGGCGAGGAAAGCCGCTTCGGGCAGGGTCACGCCTGTCACGTCCTTGTTGAAATAGACCTGCGTGGCCTGCCCGAAACCGTTGATCGAGAAGCCGCCGTGCTGGCCGAGATAAGCCTCGTTGCAGTAGAGCGCGAATATCTCCTGCTTGTTGAGACGCGTCTCCAGAATGATCGACATGTAGGCTTCGGCGAGTTTGCGCCGCAGGCTGTATTCGGGCGAGAGCAACAGATTTTTGACGAGTTGCTGCGTGATGCTCGAACCGCCCTGTCGGGCAATCGGCGAGTTCGGGTTGGCGTCGTAGCGGCGCACGAGCGCGCGCAGGATGCCGCGTATGTTGATGCCGTAGTGCTCGAAGAAAGTGCGGTCTTCCGTCACCGTGATGGCTTTGACGAGGTGCGGCGGGATGTCTTGAAAACCGATGATGCGCCGCTTCTGCCGGTCGCTGCCCGTCACGAAACTGATCTGTTCAGGCTCGATGAGCGCGTGCTCAAGTTTCGTTTTGCTGTCGAGATCGTTGATCGCCGTGATGCCCTTGCCGTTTCTGGCGAAAGAGACGCGCACGCGCGGAAAGAGCCGCTGCCCATCCACGATGGCGTTCTGCCCCGGCTCGATCTCCACCGCCGCGCCGTTTGAGACATAACGCCCGCGCGCTTCGTCCGCCTGTGCGGCGCGCTCGACGTAGCCCGCGCGCTGCAAACGCTTGACCAATTCGTCCGCCGATAGCCCCGCGCCCACGTGCAACTCTTTCGGCGCGGTATAGAGTCCGGCGGAGCGCGTGAAGATTTCGCCGCTGATCAGGCGGTCTACGCGCTCGGAGAAGATGTAGTAGTAATAGCCGAGAACGCCGATGGTGAACGTGGTGAGAATCACCAGCGCGATCACGAGCGGCGGGCGAAAGATGCGTCGCCGCCAACGCCGGAAGAAGCCTTCGTCCGGCTCTTCGTATCTGATGACACGCGCCCCGCGCCGCTTGGCGGCGGGCGGCGGAACGTGATTACCGGGCGGATGACGAACGGCCATAAAAGCAGTGACAAGTGACGGGTGACGGGTTGAAGAAAATCCTTCGCCCCGTTCGAGTCTCATTAAAAACTCTAATCTCTATACGCGCAACTGTCCACCATTGTTTGACACTCCGCTCGCGTTTTCGCTAACGTGACGGCGCGCCTGATGGCTGCCCCTGTTGGATGCTCAGTTTGATCTATGAGTTCGACGCACCACCTCCCCCACCTGTCGAAAAGCGCGCGCCGCCGCACGTTGTACGCGCTCGCCGCGCTCGTCGCTTTGATCGCTATCGGCACCATCGGCTTTCAACTGCTCGAACCGCTGTCGCTGCTCGACAGCCTCTATTTGACCGTGATGACCGTGGCGACCGTCGGTTACGGCGACGTGCATCCGGTGTCGCGCGGGGGGCGCGCCTTCTCCATCGGCTTTATGCTCGTCAGCGTCGCTGCGGTCGGCTTCCTGCTCTCGACGGCCATTCAAGCTCTCGTCCAATCCGAGATCGTCGCGACTTACGACCAGCGGCGACGCTCACGGGAGATAAACAAACTGCGAAACCATTTCATCATCTGCGGCGCGGGTCGCGTCGGCTCGCGCATCATACGCGAACTGCAACGCCGCGAAGAGCCTTTCATCGTTATCGAACGCGAAGAGCGAAACGTCGCCAGTCTGATCGAGGAGGACGTGCTCGTCCTCGTGCGCGACGCGACGCTCGAAGAGACGCTGCGCGATGCGGGCGTCGAACACGCGCGCGGCCTCGCCGCCTGCCTGCCGGACGATGCCGACAACGTCTATGTCGTGCTCACGGCGCGCGGCTTGAACAACGATCTGCACATCGTCGCGCGGGCGGTCGAAGAACAGGCCGAGCCGAAGTTGATCCGCGCCGGGGCGAATCGCGTTATCGCCCCCGTGATCATCGGCGGCCAGCGCATGTTGCAGGCGTTGACCAAGCCCGCCGTTTCAGACTTCATCGATTCCATCGCGGCGGAAGACCTCGACCTCGATTTCGAAGAGGTCGTCGTTTCGCCCGCGTCGGCTTACGTCGGGCATAAATTGAAGTTCACCAACATCCGCTCGGAACTCGATGTCGTCATCGTCGCCCTACGCCGGAGCAGCAACAGCGAGATGATCTTCAATCCTTCGGGCGACGCTCTGATCGAGTCGGGCGACATGCTCATCGCCATCGGTCGCGCCGACTCGCTCGCCAAACTGAAAACGCAGGCGCAGAGGAAAAGTTAGTTTCAGGTTTCAAGTTGAAGCCCGTTTTGAATCTCAGACCTGAAACACGAAGCCAATGAAAGTTCTAGTCACCGGCGGCAGCGGTTATCTCGGCATCCACGTGCGCCGTTTCTTCGAGGCCGACGATTTTTCGCGCCGCGTCGGCTTAGACATTCTCGACCCTTACGACGCTTCGCGCGCTGCCGACTACGACGCCGTGATTCACCTCGCCGCGCACCTCGACAAAAACCCGGAGGGGGCGGCGGATTGTTTTCGCACGAACGCCGAAGGCACCGCCAACCTGCTCACACACATGCGCGAAGGCGCAACCTTTATCTACGCTTCCACGAAGGACGTGTACGGCGCACACGCTGACGGCTACAAGGAAGTCCCGGAAAGTTGTGCGACGGAATACTGCGGGCAGTCGCCGCTCGAATGGTCGAAGCTCATCGGCGAGCGGTACGTCGAATACTACGCGGCGGCGCGCGGGATTCGCGCCTGCATCTTTCGCCTGTCGGCGGTTTACGCGCGCCCCTCCGAGGGCAACGAGTCGAACTTCGTCACGCATTACGTCGAAGCGGTCAAACGCGGCTGGCCGCTCAGCCTGCCCGGCGGAGGTCAACCTGTGCGCGACATCCTGCACGTGGAAGATTTCTCCCGCGCCTGCCGCGCTTTCATGGATTCCGGCCTCACACGCGGCCTCTATAATCTCGGCGGCGGGCGTGCGCAGGCGACAACTCTGAGCGGGATCGTCGAGACAATCGGGCGTCTGATTCAACTCCAACCCGTCATCGCCGAAGACGCGCGACTGCCCGCGCCCGTGCCCTTCAACTACGTCTCCGATCTCTCACGCGCCCGCGCCGAACTCGGCTGGCAACCGCTCATCAACATCGAAGAGGGTTTGCAAAGTCTCCTGTAAAAATCTTGAAGCATTAGTTCGGCGCACACGCGCAAAGAAGTGGGATGCCGGACATCACTTTCGGCCTGCGCCTTCTTCCTTTGCCTCTCTGCGCCTTTGCGTGAGACATTTGTTTTATCGTATTAAGGTTGCAGTCAACCGGATCGTCGATGACGCTGAAACTTCATACAGAACAGATCGAGCGCGTGGTGGTGCGCGGCGCGAATTGGGTGGGCGACGCGGTGATGACCGTGGCGGCCTTGCGCGAACTGCGCCGCGTGCTGCCCGCCGCGCACATCACGCTCGCCACGCGCCCCTGGGCGCAAGACATCTTCGCGGGCGCAGGTATCGTTGACGAACTGTTATTGATTGACGACACCCGGCGCGGCGTGCGCGCCACGCTTCGCCAGATCGCCCAGTGGCGCGCACGCCGTTTCGATCTCGCCCTTCTCTTCCCGAACGCCTTCGAGCCTGCTTTCATCGCCGCCGCCGCACGCGTCCCCCTCCGCGTCGGTTACGCCACCGACGGGCGCGCCTTTCTCCTCACGCACCCGCTCGCGGTTCCCGCGTGGCGCAGCGAGCAGCACGAAGTTTTTTACTATCTCAACCTCGTCTTCGGACTCGAACACACGTTGACGGGCGAAGCGCAGTTTGAAAATCGCGAGCCGCACTTTCAACTACAAACTTCTTCCGAACGACAGGCGGCGGCGCGACAACTGCTCGAACGCCACGGCGCGCTTCCGGATCGCCCGCTCGTCGCGCTCTGCCCCGGCTCGACCAACAGCCGCGCCAAGCGTTGGCCTGCCGAACGCTACGCCGCGCTCGCAGACCACTTGATGGGCAAGGCCAAAGCGAACGTCGTGCTCATCGGCGCGCGCGAGGAACTGGATGTGACGCAGGAGGTCGTCGCGCGGATGCGGCGGCGTCCGGTCGTGCTGACGGGCGAGACTGATCTGGCTGAGACAATCGCTGTCCTGAGCGTCGCCGACCTGCTCGTCACCAACGACACAGGACCGGCGCACATCTCCGCCGCGCTCGAACGTCCCACGCTCGTCATCTTCGGCGCGACGAATCCGCTCACGACGCGCCCCTTCTCCCCGACCGCCGACATCATCCGTCACCCGCCCGACTGCGCGCCCTGCATGCTGCGCGATTGTCCCATCGATCATCGCTGCATGACGGCCATCACGCCGGAAGAGGTTTTCCTGCGCGCCGTGGAGATGCTCGCGCAGGGGCAATGCCGGACGCACGCGGCGGGCGACGCCTCGACACAAGAAGTCGGCGCGGAGGTGGCTTGATGAAAC
>DASWNS010000267.1:0-14806 GCA_036399115.1 Pyrinomonadaceae bacterium
GACCTCTACGAACGTCCGCACGCCCTCACTCGCCAGAAACTCGACCGACTCCAGCCAGCGCACCGGCGAAGAGACTTGCCGCACGAGCGACCCGCGCGCCTCTTCGCCACTACGGAGCGCAGTTGCGTCTACGTTGTTAACGAGCGGCACGCGCAGATCGGCAAACTCCGTCTGTTCCAAAACCGCGCTCAGGCGATCCTGCGCGGGCTGCATCAACGCGCAATGAAACGGCGCGCTGACAGCCAGCTTGAGCGCGCGCTTCGCCCCGCGCTCTTTCAATATCTCCATCGCGCGTTCGACCGCCGCAGTGTTCCCCGCGATCACGATCTGCTTCGGCGAGTTGATATTCGCGGGGCTGCAAACTTCGCCCTCAAGCGCGGCTTCGCGGCACGCCGTCTCGACCGACTCAAGGTTTGCGCTGACAATCGCCGCCATCGCGCCGACGCCGACCGGCACGGCCTCCTGCATGTAACGACCGCGCGCACGCACCGTCCGCACCGCGTCTGCGAGCGAAAGCGCGCCCGCCGCGACGAGCGCGGAGTATTCGCCGAGGCTGTGCCCGGCGACGAAATCCGGCGCAGGGTAGCCTTCCGCTTCCATCGCGCGCAAAGCTGCAATTGAGACAGTCAAGATGGCAGGCTGCGTGTTCTCCGTCAACTGCAACGCTTCAGCCGCACCTTCGAAGCAGAGTTGCGAGAGCGAAAAGCCGAGCGCGTCGTCGGCCTCGGCGAAGACCGCGCGCGCAGGCGCAAACGCTTCGGCCAGTTCACGCCCCATCCCGGCGAACTGCGACCCCTGCCCGGGGAAAATGTATGCGATACTCATTAGAAATCCGGGTCAGGGGAAGAGGTAAGGAATAAAAGGAGAAAGACAAATTTCTTCCTTTTCCCCTTCCCCTTTACCCTCTCCCCTGTCTTCAACTTACCAGCGCATCAACACCGCGCCCCAAGTGACGCCGCCGCCGAACGATGCGAGCAACACGAGATCGCCTTCGCTGATGCGTCCCTGCTCGACGCACTCGTCGAGCGCAATCGGGATCGAGGCGGAAGAGGTGTTGCCGTGCATGGCGATGTTGGAATAGACGATGCTGCTATCGACTTTCAGGTTATTCGCCACCGCGTCCGTGATGCGCTGGTTGGCTTGGTGCGGGATGAACAATTTCACGTCCTCGCCCTTGTAGCCCGCCTCTCCCAAGACCTCGCGCGAGACATCGGCCATCGAACGCACGGCCACCTTGAAAAGTTCGTTCCCCTTCATGCGGAAAAAGTGTTGGCCGCTCGTCACGTTGTCGGCGGAGATGCCGAGACGCGTGCCTCCGCCCGGCGCGTAGAGTTGTTCGGCGAAGCGTCCGTCGGAGCGTATGCGCGTGCCGAGGATGCCGCGCTCGCTGTCCGGCGCGGGTCCGAGCAGAGCCGCGCCTGCGCCGTCGCCGAAGATGACGCAGGTGGAGCGATCCGTGTAGTCAACGTAACGCGTCAGGACTTCTGCGCCGACGACGAGCGCGTAACGCGCCTGCCCGCCGCGAACCATCTGGTTGGCGAGCGTCAGGCCGTAGAGAAAACCGGAGCAGGCGGCAGCCAGATCAAAAGCGGCGGCACGATGCGCGCCGAGTTCCGCTTGAATGAGGCAGCCGGTGGAAGGGAGAATTTGATCGGGCGTGACGGTAGCGCAGATCAGCAGGTCGATCTCCGACGGATCGATGCGCGCCCGCTCGATGGCCTGTTGCGCGGCGCGCACGGCGAACTGCGAAGTGTACTCGCCGTCGGCGGCCTTGTGCCGCTCCTTGATGCCGGTGCGCGAAGTGATCCACTCGTCCGACGTTTCGACCATCTTTTCGAGGTCGGCGTTCGTCAGGACGCCCTCCGGGTACGCGCGTCCGGTGCTCAAAATGCGGGCGCTTGTGTTCGCCATCTTCAATCGCCTTTCCTTCATCAAAAGTGACAAGTGACGAGCAAGAATCAGAACAAGTTCTTAGTTTTAACTTGTCACTCGTCACTTGTCACTGGTTACAGCTTTTCAATCTCCCGCGCCGCTCATCTGAAATTTAACATCCGACAACTGGAGTTCGCGCGCATGCGTCTCCGCGATGCCCTCCTCGATGCGGTCGCCCGCGCCGTGCTCGGAAAATTCTTTGACGATGCGCACGGCGTTGCGAATCGCGCGTGCGTTCGAACTGCCGTGGCCGATGACGACCAGACGTTGGACGCCGAGGAGCGGCGCGCCGCCGTATTCCGAGTAGTCTAATTTCTTCTTCAAACGTTGAAAGGCCGGACGCGCCAGCATCGCTCCGGCCTTCGTGATCGCCGAGGCAGAGAGTTCGCGTTTGATGAGCGAGATCACTGCGTCCTGCAAGCCTTCGGAGAGTTTGAGCATCACGTTGCCGGTAAATCCGTCTGTGACGATCACGTCAACCGCGCCCGTGAACACGTCGCGCCCTTCGACGTTGCCGACAAAGTTCAAACTGCTCAACTCGCGCAGGAGCGGAAAGGCTTCCTTCGTCAGTTCGTTTCCCTTCGCCTCTTCCTCCCCGATGCTCATCAAGCCGACCGCCGGGCGGTTCGTGCCGAGCACGGAGCGCGAGTAAGCGTCGCCCATGATAGCAAACTGCGCCATCTGGTGCGGCTTGCAATCCGAGTTTGCGCCCACGTCTAGAAGCAATACTGGTTTCCCGGCCTTCGTCGGAATCAGGGCGGCGAGCGCGGGACGATCCACGCCGGGCAGCATCCCGATCACCATCTTGGCCGTCGCCATCGCCGCGCCCGTGTTGCCCGCCGAGACGAAACCGTCCGCGAGTCCTTCGGCCACGAGTTTTGCGCCGATGCGCAGAGAACTTTTCTTCTTGCGCCGGATGGCGGTGGCGACAGGCTCGTCCATGCCGACGACTTCCGCCGCTTCGACGAGTTCGATGCCGTGATCGCCCTGTTTGCGCCAGCCGCAACGCCTCAATTCCGGCTGCACCCGCTCGGGCTGGCCGACGAGGATGACGCCGATATTAAAATCGCGCGCCGCCGCCATTGCGCCGTCAATTTCGGGATGCGGTGCGCGGTCGCTGCCCATCGCATCCACCACGACCTTGCCTGTCAGTTTCGGGCGTTCGTGACTCATCTTCAGGCGCGTGCCGACATCAACGCAGACCGGTGCGGAAATTGTTCAGACTTTAGACTTCGGTGTTGACCCGAACCACTTCACGGCCTTTGTAGTGGCCGCACTTCGGGCAGACGCGATGGGGCATGCGCGGCTCCTGGCAGTTCGGGCAGGTCTGCGTCTGCGGTGCGCGTAGCGCATCATGCGCGCGTCTCTTCCCCGTGCGCGCTTTGGAATGTCTTCGTTTTGGATTAGGCATAATAATTCCTTCGCTAGTGACAAGTAATCTTTATTAAGTGACAGGTGACAGGTGACAAGTAAGAATCAAGACAAGTTAAAGATAAGATTGCTGCTCTCACTTGTCACTCGTCGCCCGTCACCTGTCACTGCTTTCTTTACTCTTTTTCAAAGCTGCGAGCGCAGCCCAGCGCGGGTCTATCTCCGGCTGCTCGCACTGGCATTCTTGTGTGTTCAAATCCGCGCCGCAGGTCGGGCACAAGCCTTTGCAATCCTCGCGGCATAATTGGCGCACGGGCAAAGCCAAAAGCAGTTGCTCGCGCGTCAGTTCATCAATATCGAGTTCGCCGCCTTCGTAGACGGCGAAGTTCAAATCATCCGCCTGTAGTTCGGTCGGCTCCGGCGTGACCTCTTCGAGTTTGGCCGGAATGTAGGCGACATCGAAATCCGCGTCCACCGGAACGACGACGGGCGCGAGGCAGCGGTCGCAGCGAACTTCGATGGAGGCTTTCACGTTGCCCTGCAAACGAACCTGCTCGTGCCTCTTGCTGGCGCGCCCCTCCACCTTCGCTTCCGAGGCCAGACGCATCAATTCGTCTTCGAGCGGTAGTTTGTCGGGCGCGTAAACGTGTGCGAACGGCGTGCTCGCTTCTTTCAGTTTATCTGCCTCAATCCGCATGGCTCGTCCCCGGTAGGCGCGCATAGCCGAAAATATCCGGCGCACGCAAAAGGAGCAATTATAGCGGTCAGCGCGCGGGTGTCAACGTGCCAAAGCCGACTTGCCCAAGCGCATCCTCGCGTAAGGATTCGGCGAGCCGTTTGTCGCCGCCCGTCAGCAGGCGTTTTGCCCTGTGCCTGCCCGCCCCGAAAAACGCGTGCAGCAACATCTCTTCCGACACGTCCGGCTCCCCATTTTTCGCGCGTTTTTTCGTTCCCGCCTTCGCCGCGCCGCCATTCGCGCCCAGAGCACGCGCGGTCGCAAACGCTTTTTGCGCAGACTTCGACTCGCCAAGTTGCTGCCGGATGAAGCCGAGCGACTGAAACGCTGCGGCGTAGTTTTCGTCCAACTCGACGGCCTTGACGGCGTGCCTGAGCGCGGTGCGCAGACGCCCCAGACGCGCGAGCGTCAAGCTCAACACGTAATGGGCTTCGGCGCACGACTTCGCCTTGAGTGCTCCCTTGAAATGCGCGTGCGCGTCCTTCCAGTTATCTTCCGCCGCGAACAGCCGCCCGAGCGCATAATGCGCGGCGTAGGATGAACCGCGCGCCTCGATTGAAGCATGCAGCAACTTTCTCGCCTGTTCGACTTCGCCGTCGTCGGCGCGGGCTATCCCGAGGAGCAGGTAAACCTGCGTGCTGTCGGGTTGCGCTTCGTGCGCGCGTTCGAGATAGACGCGTGCGAGTGCGAACTTGCCTTCGCGGAAGAATTGCAGGCCGATGATGAAATTAAGCGTGGTGTGCGTGGGCGCGAGCGCGGCGGCACGTTCCAACTCGCGTCTGGCCTGCATCGTCTTCCCGTCGGCCAGCAGTTGCAACCCTTGCCCCACCAACCCGGCGAAGACTTTCCGCTCCGTCCCCTGATAATCTTCGAGGATGCTCGCACGCAACAATTCGAGCGTGCTCTGTTCCCTGTCGTCCGCCTTCTCACCGGCCAGCACAGCCCGCCACAACTCGCTCAACTTTCCCCGGTCGACGATTCCCGTCTCTTCCAGCAACGCGATCAAAGTTTCGAGCAGAGCATGATCCGACAGGGCGATTTGCGATTGCTTCAAGAGAAGCTCGAAACCCTTTTCGAGCCGTTCGGCGAAGCGCAGGAGATTGTTCTCCAACAGCGAAATACGCTCCAACAGTTGCCCTTCGTTCTGCCCGCGCGCCACCACCTCTTCTTCGAAACGCAGCGTCGAAGGCTCGACCACGAGCATCAGGCGCGTCCCGCAACGCCCGCACAACTCCTCGCCGAGCGGGTTCGCCGTACCGCATCGCTGGCAACGTATCTCTTGAAAACTTCTTCGCATCTCTAAAACAGTGACGAGTGACGAGTGACAAGATCACAGACGAGTTTGAGAGACAAGTTCTTGTTTCAACTTGTCACTTGTCGCTCGTCACTTGTCACTGTAGTTATAAAATCCGCGCCCCGTTTTACGACCGAGCCACCCGGCATCGACGTAGCGTTTGAGCAGCGGGCAGGGGCGATACTTCGGGTCGCCGAGTTCTTCATGCAGCACGTTGAGAATGGCGAGGCACACGTCGAGGCCGATGAAATCGGCGAGCGTGAGCGGCCCCATCGGGTGATTCATGCCGAGCTTCATGATGCCGTCGATGCTCTCGCGCGTGGCGACCGACTCGTGGAGCGCGAAGATCGCTTCGTTGATCATCGGCATCAAGACGCGATTGGAGACGAAGCCCGGTGAGTCGTTGCATTCGAGCGGAATTTTTTCCAGTTTCTCCGTCAGGGCGTGTGTGCGCGCGTAGGTTTCGTCAGAGGTCGCAATGCCACGTATCACTTCCACGAGTTTCATCACGGGCACGGGATTCATAAAGTGCATGCCGATCACTTTGTCGGGGCGACGCGTTGCCCCACCGAGTTTCGTGATCGAGATCGAAGAGGTGTTGGAGGCGAGGATCGCTTCGGGTTGCGTCAGTTCGTCGAGCGCGCGAAAGATTTCCGCTTTGACCGCGAAATTCTCCGTCACGGCTTCGACCACGAAGCTCGCATCTTTCAATGCGCTCAAGTCGGTCGTCGCGCTGATGCGTTCGATGATCGCGCCCTTCTCCGCTTCGGCGAGGCGCGCTTTGTCTACGTCGCGCTGCAAGCTGCGGTCGATGCTCTTCAAGCCGCGCTCCAAAAATTCGTCTTTCACGTCGCGCATGATGACTCTGTAGCCCGCCCGCGCCGCCACCTGCGCGATGCCGTTGCCCATCGTCCCTGCGCCGACGACCCCGATTGTCTCTGTCACGATTTACCTCTCCCCGAAAAATTTATTCATCGCGCCAGGCAGGCGGCTGCGTGGGCGGCGTGTACTCGCGCTCGCGTCCAAAACTCGTCTGCGCGTTCCAGTCGGATGCGGGTTGCGGCGGCGCATCGTGCAGAGCATAAGGCCGCACTCCGGCGGGCGCGACAGAAGACCCGCCATAGAGCGACTTGCCCGTCTCGCTGAACATGAACCAGAAGGAATAGATTCCGACGGCTGTGCCGAGGGGAAAACTCATCACCTCGAACACCGACGCGATGATGCTCGCCATTCGCGCCCACGTCTTACGTTTCAGCATCGCATAGCCTGCGACTAACGAGGGCACGAAAAAGATCAGCGAGTAGACGAACATGAAGGCGAAGAAGATCGCCAGAAAAGCGGCGGGCATTTCCGCATCGGGTCTGCCCGGACGCGAAGGAATTTCGCTGAACATCATCCACATGAAGATGAACATCGCGAACATCAACAGCAGCATCAGCCCGCCGTAGACGAGATGACAGATGCCCAGAGTCTTGTTGTGATCTTCCGGGGTCATTATCGCTCCACCGCCATCGCCACGGCGTTGCCGCCGCCGAGACAGAGCGCGCACAATCCACGCCGCGCGCCGCGTCGCTTCATCTCGTAAAGAATCGTCGTCAACAGGCGCGAACCCGATTGGCCGATGGCGTGGCCGAGCGCGACCGCGCCGCCGTTGACATTCACTTTCGCCGGGTCTAATTCCAGTTCGCGCATGATGGCGACGGCCTGCACCGAGAAGGCTTCGTTGAGTTCGATCAAATCTACTTCGTTCAAACTCCACCCGGCCTTCTTCAAGACTTTGCGGATCGCTTCGACCGGAGCCATCATCACGAGTTCGGGTTGGATGCCCGAAGTGGCCTGCGCCGCGATGCGCGCCAGAGGCTCCACGCCGAGCGCACGCGCGCGTTCCAGCGACGTGACGACGACCGCCGATGCGCCGTCGTTGACGCCCGGCGCGTTGCCCGCCGTCACCGTGCCGCCCTCCTTCTTGAACGCGGGCTTGAGCTTCGTGAGAGCTTCGATGGAGGTGTCTTCGCGCACGGATTCGTCCGTGTCGAAAATAACCGGCGCGCCCTTCTTGTTCGGAATCTCGACGGGGAGGATCTCGTCTCTGAACTTGCCCGCCTTGATCGCCGCCGCAGCCTTGCGGTGTGAGTTGAGCGCATACTCGTCCTGCTCGGCGCGCGTCACGTTGTAGCGTTCGGCGACGACCTCGCCCGTGTTGCCCATGTGATAATTTTCAAACGCGCACCACAGCCCGTCGTGAATCATCGCATCGACGAGCGTGCCGTTGCCGAGGCGATAGCCTTCGCGCGCTTTGGGCAGAAGATACGGCGCGTTCGACATGGACTCCATCCCGCCCGCGACGACGATCCCGGCGTCGCCGAGTTTCACTTCCTGCGCCGCCATCATCACGGACTTCAAACCCGAACCGCAGACCTTGTTGATCGTCACCGCCGAGACGCCGAACGGGATGCCGCCCTTAAGCGCGGCCTGCCGCGCCGGATTCTGCCCGACGCCCGCCTGCACGACGCATCCCATGATCACTTCGTCCACATCCTCCGGGGCAACGCCCGCGCGCCTGACGCTCTCGCGCACGACGAGCGCGCCGAGGTCTGTCGCCGAAAAATCTTTCAACGCACCCTGAAACTTCCCCGTCGGCGTTCGCGCCGCGCTGATGATGACCGCTTCCGTACTGTCTGGCATGATGACTCCTTAAAAACAGTGACAAGTGACGAGTGACAAGTGACGAGTTAAAGAAAGTGACTTGCTTGTCACTTGTCACTCGTCACTTGTCACTGTAGTTCAGATTATACGTTGTCAGCACTAAAGAGAGTCAAGGCAGGCTTGCGCCGTGCGGGCGTTGTTCAATTGGCAAGGGGCGCGTGCGAGTGTTAGACTCCGTCGCGCCCGAAGCGCCAACAAACGCTAAACTATTTCACGTCTCATCTATTTCTAAACTTCATGCAGGCACTTATTCTAGCAGGCGGCAAAGGTACACGGCTCCGCCCGCTGACGGTCTACACGCCGAAGCCCATCGTCCCCATCTGCAACCGCTCTTTTCTGCTCTACCAGATCGACACGTTGCGCAACGCCGGGATCACGGACATCACGCTCTCGCTCTCCTACCAGCCGCACAAGATCGAACAACTCATCGGCGACGGCGCGGAGCATGGCGTGAAGATCAAGTACACGGTCGAGCCGCAGCCGATGGGCACGGCGGGCGCATACAAGTTCGCCGAAGAGTTGATCCGCGAACCCACCGTCGTCTTCAACGGCGACATCCTGACCGACCTCGATCTCGAAGCCGTCATCCGCGAACACAACGAACGACGCGCGGCGGCCACGCTCGTGCTCGCGCCCGTGGAGAATCCGAGCGCGTACGGGCTGGTCGAAACCGAAGCGGACGGGCGCGTGCGCCGCTTTCTGGAGAAGCCGAAGCCCGACGAGATCAGCGTCAACACGATCAACGCCGGAACTTACGTGCTCGAACCGCGCGTGCTCGACGCCATCCCGGCGGGCGAAAACTATTCCTTCGAGTATCAACTCTTCCCCGACCTGCTCCGGCGCGGCGAACCCTTCTACGCGCACATCCCGCGCGCGACTTACTGGATCGACATCGGCACGTCCGAACGCTACCTGCAAGTGCATCACGATCTGCTGGCGGGTCGCGTGAGCCACGTCAATCTCGCCGAGCGGCAGGGCGATTTCGAGTCGGCCACCGCCGCTGAGATAGACGAACGCTCGCTCATCGCAGACGGCTGCATCATCAAACCGGGCGCGCAGATCATCAACTCCGTGCTGGGGCAAGGTTGCTACGTTGACGAGCGTGCGCGGATTGAAAACTCCGTCGTCTGGTCGCACGCGCGCATCAGCGCGGGCGCGCAAATCTCGAACGCCATCATCGGGCGCGGCTGCCACGTCGGGCGCGAGGCGCAGGTCGGCGCGGGCGTCGTGCTCGGAGACAAGACCTCTCTCACCGATTACACGCGGACGGGCGGCGCGTTATGAGCGGGCGCATGATCAACGAACGCATCCCCCGCACGCCGATCCTTTTCGGCACGGACGGCTGGCGCGCAGTGATCGCGCACGAGTTCACCTTCGCCAACCTCGAACGCGTGGCGCAAGCCTACGCAGACTTCCTCAACCAGCCGCAGCAGCAAGGCGCACAGGACAGGAGGACGAACGAAGCGACGCCGCACGTCGTCGTCGGTTACGACCGCCGTTTCCTGTCGGAGAAGTTTGCCGAACGCGCGGCGGAAGTTTTGGCCGGTAACGGAATCACGGTCGCCATGTTCGGGAGCGACGTGCCGACGCCGCTCGTCTCTTGGGCGGTGCGTGAGCGCGGGGCGGCGGGCGGCGTGGTGCTCACGGCCTCGCACAACCCTGCCGAGTTCAACGGCTTCAAGATCAAGGCCGCGTGGGGCGGCAGCGCGACGCGCGAAACGACCGCTGCCGTCGAAGCGCTCGTCGATGCGCAGACGCCGCGCCGCAGCGACTTGCAAGCGGCGGCGCGCGGCGGCGAACTGGACGAATCAATTGAAAGCTACCGCGCGCAGATCGCAGATTACGTCGATCTCGAAAAATTGCGTGGCGCGGAGGGGCGCGTCGTCGTCGATCCGATGCACGGGTCGGGCGGTCGTTGGGTGGAGAGTTTTTTGCGTGGCGGCACGCTCGCCGTCGAGACGATTCGCGCCGAACGCGACACGCAGTTTGGCGGCGTCAATCCCGAACCGATTGACCGCAACCTCGCGCCCTTGAGAGCGCGCGTGAGCGAGGCGGGTGCGCTCGTCGGCTTAGCGACGGACGGCGACGCGGACAGGGTCGGCGCGGTCAACGAACAGGGCGAGACGATGACGATGCACGAAGTCGTCCCGCTCATGCTGCTGCATCTCGTGCGCCGCAGAAATATGACGGGCGGCGTGGTGCGCACCTTCTCCCAATCGGTGCTGACGAAGCGCATCGCTGCCGCGCATAATCTGAAACTTCACGAAACGCCCATCGGCTTCAAGTACGTCGCAGACCTCATGCTGCGCGAAGACATTTTGATCGGGGCGGAGGAATCGGGCGGCGTCGGCGTCAAAGGCCATATCCCGGAGCGCGACGGCATCCTTAATTCGCTGCTGTTTCTCGAAGCCATCGTGGCGGCGGGCAAGCCGCCTTCGGAGTTGGTGCGGGAGATGCACAGGGAGTTTGGCGAGTTCTATTTCGGGCGGCGCGACCTGCACATCGAAGTGGCGCGCGGGCTGAACCTGATCGAGACGCTCTCCGTCTCGCCGCCCGAAGAGATCGCCGGTTACACCGTCCACGGCTACTCGCATCTGGACGGGATGAAACTCGTCTTCGGCGACGAATCGTGGCTGCTCTTTCGCCAGTCCGGCACGGAACCCGTCCTGCGCATCTACGCCGAAGCCACGTCGGTCGAAAAGATGAACGCGCTGCTTGACGAAGGCAGTGCGATGGCACTAAAAGCTGCGGCCAGAGGTTAGAGGCCGGAGGTCAGTCTTGCTCTGCCCTAACGGCAAATGCGGCGACGATCCGCAGACGCTTTTTCCTAACCTCTAAACTCAAATCTCCGACCTCTCTTCCTTATGCCTGAGCTTCCCGAAGTCGAACTCGTCGCACGCGCGCTCGACAGCCTCGTCAGTTCGCGTCGCGTCGTCGCCGCCAGACTTTTGCGCGCGGGGCTTGCGCCCGAAACGCCGCCCGCCGTGTTTGCCCGACGCTTGCGCGGGCGTCGCATCGAGCGCGTCACGCGTCGCGGCAAGCATCTGCTCTTCGAGTTTGAAGGCGAAGTGATCTTAATCGCGCACCTGCGCATGACGGGAAGATTCTTGCTCCTGCCGCTCGAAGCCGAACTGCCCAAACACACGCACGCACTCTTCTATCTCGACGACGAACGCAGGCTCGTCTTCTCCGATCAACGCCACTTCGGGATGATGAAACTCTGCGGCGCGGCGGAAGTCTCGCACACGAAAGAACTGCGCCTGCTCGCGCCCGAACCCTTCTCCGGCGACTTCACGCCCGCCTACCTCGGCCAGATTTTCGCACGCACGCGCCGCACCCTGAAAGAGACTCTGCTCGATCAAACGAAGGTCACGGGTCTGGGCAACATCTACGCCGCAGAGGCTCTGTTCCTCGCGCGCATCAATCCCTTTCGTCCCGCTTACGAAGTTTCCACGCGCCGCCTGCCGCGCCTCCATCAAGCCATCCTCGACGTGTTCAACGAATCCATCGCGCACGGTTCGACGATGAACGTCGATCCCGAAAACATCGACGGCAGCTATTACGACGGCGGCTTCAGCGGACGCTGGCGCGTCTACGACCGCGAAGGCGAACCATGCCTCGACTGCCGCGCCCCGATTCGACGCATCACGCACGCCGGACGCTCAACCTATTTCTGCCCGCGCTGCCAGCGGAGATAAGACAGGGGAAAGGTAAGGGGTAAAGAGGAAAGGTTGGAGACAAGAAAAAGCGGGACGCAGCACTTGATCGCTGCGTCCCGCTTCCTGTCTTAACCTTCGCGTCTTCCGCTCTGCCCTTTTTCCGTCTTACAAGTTCTGGATGATGAAGTCGGTCATCAACTGTCGCATGTGTTTGACGAGCAGCGGGTCTGTGACGCCGTGGCGCGACTTGGGATAGAGCATGAGTTGAAACGGCTTGTTCGCCTTCTGTAGTTCGTAGGCGAACTGGATGGTGTTCTGGACGTGAACGTTGTCGTCCATGAGGCCGTGCAGGAGCAGGATTTTCCCGCTTAGGTCGCGCGCGTTGTGGAGCGGCGAAGCCTTGCGGTAGCCTTCCGGGTTGTTCTGCGGCGTGCCCATGTAACGCTCCGTGTAGATGCTGTCGTAATCGCGCCAGTCCGTGACGCTGCCCCCGGCGATGCCGATCTTGAAGCTCTTGCTGTGCGTGAGCGCGTAAGTGGTCATGAAGCCGCCGTAGCTCCAGCCCCAGATGCCGATGCGCGAACCGTCAACGTAGGGCTGCGACTTCAACCACGAGACGCCGTCTTCCAGATCGCGCAGTTCCAACTCGCCGAAGTTGCGATAGACCGGCCACGCCGATTCCACGCCCTTGTTGCTCGCCGTGCGGTTGTCGCAAATCCAGACGATGTAGCCCTTCTGCGCGAGCATCTGATGCCAGAGGTAGCCCGCGCCGCCCCAACCGTTGCGCACCTGCGGAGCCTGAGGCCCGCTGTAGGTGAAAGACATCACAGGGTATTTCTTCGCCGGGTCGAAGTCCGGCGGGCGAATCATCATCGCTTCCATCGTGAAGCCGTCGCGCGTCTTGACCTGCATGAGTTCGGCCTTGCCGAGTTTGTACTGGCCGAGGGTCGTCACCCTGTTCTCCGCGATGACGCGGACGAGTTTGCCGTTCGCATCGAAGAGACGCACCTGCGGCGGCGTGTTGAGGTCGTTCCAGTAGTGTACGTAGTGCGTGAAGGTCGGGTTGAAATCTACGCGGTGCGAGCCTTCGGTCTGCGTCAGGCGCGTGCGCTCGGTTCCGTCCAGCTTGATGCGGTAGGCGTTGGGCGCGATGTGGCTGTGCTCCGTGCCTGTGAAATAGATGAAGCCCTTCGTTTCGTCCACGCCTTCCACGGAACGAATCTCCCACTTGCCGTCGGTCACCTGCCGGATCAGCCTGCCGTCCGCCGCGTAGTGGTAGAGATGCTGCCAGCCGTTGCGGTCGCTCAGCCAGAGGAACGAGCCGTCTTTCAACCAGCGCGGGTTATTGTCTTTCGCCTCAACCCACGCTTTCGTCTCTTCGTGGAAGAGGAGACTGGTCTTGCCGTCCGTGGCGTTGGCGAGATTGAGATCGAGCATCTTCTGTTCGCGGTCCTGCGCGTGGAAGATGACCCTGCGGCTGTCGGGCGTCCAGCCGACGCGCGTGATCAAAAGGTCGGTCGGGAGATACTTGTAGGTATCAACCCAACGCGTCGCGCCGCCGGAGGCGTTGACGATGCCGAGTTTGACGATGGGGTTCGGGTCGCCCGCCTTCGGGTAGGGCGTGATCTCCAACTCCTGACGGACGGGGATGTGATCCACGACCGCAAACTCATGCACCGGAGTTTCGTCCAGACGCAGATAGGCGATCATGTTGGAATCGGGACTCCACCAGTAGCCCTCGAAATTTCCGCGCCCGTAGAGTTCCTCCTGATAGACCCAATCGAGCCGCCCGTTCAGGATTTTGGGCGAACCGTCGCTCGTCAGTGCGCGCTCCTTCTGCGCAGCGAGATCGACGATGTAGATGTTGTTGCCGCGCACGTAGGAAACCATGCGCCCGTCCGGGCTGAACGTCTCCCCGACCTCTTCTTCGGGGCTGTTGGACAGACGCCACGCGCGCTCCGCGCCGAACTCGTAATAAAAGAGATCGTTGGCGTGATTGAGGAGCGCGCCCGTCTGCGCGGGGTTCATCTGGTAGTTGGTGCGGTTGGCGAGGCGGCGCGCGTCCTCTGTAGACATGCCGGGGAGCGCGTTGAGCGCGGCCTCCATTTTCGCCGCGTCGAAAAAGGCTGCGGAGTCGCCCGTCAGGGCGTTGACGCGCAGGAGGCGCGGCGTGCCGGGCTTGGCCGGGTCGCCCGCGACGAGGTAACTCCGCCCGTCTTTGAGCCAGCGCGGGTTCGGCGTCGAGCCGCTGAAGTTGACCCGTTTAACGGGGTCGAAGAGATCGTCGATGGTCAGCAGTTTCTCCTGCGCGAGCGCGTGGGTGGAGAAGCTGAGAAGGATAAAAGCGAGTGTGAAAAGTTTAAGCCGATTACGCACTGTGAGATTCTCCTGAGATAGCTATTAGCCGTTAGCTGGTAGCGGTTAGCTTTTTGTCTGCTTAACAGCTAACAGCCGATTAAGTTGAACGCGGAGCCATTTTTTTGATGACCGGAATAAGTAACACTAAGACGAAGGCGGCGGCCAGCGTGATCGCAGCCGCGATGCCGAACACATAGAGTAAGAAGGATGGCGCGCATGCCGTAGTAGCTGAAACGCTCCCACATCTCTGTGGAGAAGAGCGTGGAGAGGGCGCGCGTGTGGCCGCCCAGACCGCTCGTGCCAGTCGCCGCAACCGGACTCATCCCCGTCGCGTCTATAGTTGTACTCATCTCAGGCTCTTACCTCAACTCAGTCTGCTTCGG
Source organism: Pyrinomonadaceae bacterium (assembly GCA_036399115.1). Classification (GTDB taxonomy): domain Bacteria; phylum Acidobacteriota; class Blastocatellia; order Pyrinomonadales; family Pyrinomonadaceae; genus JAIVJZ01. The sequence continues at coordinate 14,440 of DASWNS010000267.1, forward strand.
TCTAAATTCGCCGGGGCGCGGCGCGATTTCCTGTGCTGCTTTGGTGCGGGGAGGATTTTCTGTCTATTTTGGATGCAGCCGACATTCAGCCAAAAACCAACGCCAACTGTCAAGAAGATTCAGTTTGATACGCGACCGGGAGGTAAACGGTTTCACCCGCAACGACAAGTTTCTCGCCCGACTTTGACTTCGCGCCCCAACTTATATTGACGGGAAGGTTGTTGTTCGGGTAGGATGCCCGCTCTTATGAAGACGCCTCGCCTTCTTTGACAATCCGACCAAGGGGAATCACCTTCTTCTTCCACCACCTAAGGAGAGATTTTTGCATGTCAGGTTCCTTCAGATTTCCACGCTTACGCACATTCGC
>DASWNS010000268.1:0-5093 GCA_036399115.1 Pyrinomonadaceae bacterium
AAGCGCACGCGCCGGAGACGGTAAGGGCGTCGTCCACGTAGCGACCGACGGCGAATCCTACGGGCATCATTTCAAATTCGGCGACCGCTGTTTGGCTTACGGGCTGGAAGTCGAAGCGGCGGCGCGCGGCTTTCGTGTGACGAACTACGGGGAGTTTCTCGCAGGCCACGCGCCGGAGATGGAGGTCGAGATCAAGGCGGGCGCGGACGGCGAAGGGACGGCCTGGAGTTGCGCGCACGGCGTCGGGCGCTGGACGCGCGATTGCAGTTGTCATGCGAGCGCGCCCGAAGGCTGGAATCAAAAGTGGCGTGCGCCGTTGCGCGCCGCCTTAAACTACGCCCGCGACGAGGCCGCAAGAGTCTTCGCCGAACAGGGCGCGGAACTCTTTCAAGACCCGTGGCGCGCGCGCGACCATTACGTCGAACTACTGTGCGACCCGCGACGCGACCGGGCAGAGTTTTTGGCGCGACAGGCGGGGCGTCGCCTGTCGGAAGTTCAACAGAAGCGCGCGCTCACGTTGCTCGAATTGCAGCGCAGTTCGCTGCTGATGTTCACGAGTTGCGGTTGGTTCTTCAACGACATCTCCGGGATAGAAACCGTGCAGGTGTTGAAGTATGCGGCGCGCGTGATGGATTTCATGTCCGAGTTGGAAGCCAAAAGCCCCCGCGCGGGATTTCTCGAACTGCTCGCCGGAGCGCACAGCAACATCGCCACGCACGGAAACGGCGCGGACATCTTTCGTGAGTCGGTTGAGACGGCGCGCGTCACGCCGCAGCGCATCGCGGCGAGCCTCGCCATCTCAAGCCTCGTGGACAAAAGCGAGCAGGACGGAGAGATCGCCGGGCATGCTTTCTCGCTCACGAATTTCCGGCAGGAACAGCACGGGCGTCTCGCGCTCGCCACCGGGCGGCTCATGCTGGAAACCGTCTCCACGCGCAAACGTCTGGACTTCGCCGTTGCCGCCATGCACGTCGGCGACATAGATTTCTACTGCGTGTTGAAAGAGTTTCCGGGCGAAGCGGCTTTCGCCGAAGCGACGGAAAAGCTCTGGTCGCAATTTCGCACCGGGTCGGTCCCCATGCTGCTCAGGCTCATGCAGGAAGATTTTGGTCCGGCGGACTTCGGCCTCGAACATCTCCTGCCCGCAGGCCGCCAGCGTATTTACGAGATCGTGTTCGGGCGGATGGTCGGGCGTTTCTCCAGACAGTATGAATATCTTTATGAAGATAACCGGCGCAATATCGAGATGCTGCAAGGCGTGGGATTTCACCTGCCCGAAGAATTGCGCACCGCCGCCGAGTACACGATCACGCGTCGCCTTGAACGCGAGATACGCAAGTTTGAAGAGCAGAACGACCGCGCGGCCTTTCATGAAGCGTTGAAGATCGCAAACGAAGTGGCGCGGCTCGGTTATCGTCTCGACCGCACGAGCATGCGCCGCAAGTTTGAGAAGTTGATCGTGACGACGGTGCGCGCCTGCACCCGCGAACCGCAGGCGGAAAATCAGGAAACCGCGCTCGCCCTGATTGATCTGGCGAACAAATTGAGCCTCCATGCGAATCTCGAACGCGCGCAGGAGATTGTCTATGAGGCTGTGCAGAGCGACGGCTCGCTCGGCGCACAGTTGGAAGCGTTGGCTCTCAAACTCGATCTGGCTCCGAGCCTGTTGCATGAAAGTTCGACGGCGAGCGAAACGACCCTCGCAGTGGCGTCCTGAATTGCTCCGTGCCAGTGCGTTAGACTGAAACCGGGGCAGTACTGAAAACTTATGTTAGAGATTAACAACCCGAGCGTCCCCACGGGCGAGTTGGCGCGGCTCTTCTCTTTTGTTCATCACGACCCGCACTCCATCCTCGGCGCACACCCGACGCCGCAAGGCGTCATCGTGCGCGCTTACAGGCCGGAGGCCACGAGCATCGAGTTGCTCATCGAAGATGAACCGCCGCGCCCGATGAGCCGGACGCACCCGGCGGGACTCTTCGAGTTTTTAGTGGCAGACAGAGCGCAAACTTTCCCCTATCGCCTGCGCGTCTCTTACGCGGATGGCAACGTCTTCACGCAGCGCGACCCTTACGCCTTCCTCCCCACGCTCGGCAATTTCGACGAGCACCTCTTCGCGGAGGGGCGACACTGGAGGCTCTACGAAAAACTCGGCGCGCACGTGCGCCGCATCGGCAGCGTGGAAGGCGTCGCGTTCGCCGTGTGGGCGCCGAACGCGCAGGGCGTGAGCGTCGTCGGCAATTTCAACAATTGGGACGGGCGGCTCCATCAGATGCGACGCCTCGGCGTCTCCGGCATCTGGGAACTGTTCATCCCTGACCTCAAAGCCGGTGCGCTCTACAAATACGAGATGCACGGGCATGGCCGCCCGCCGTTTCTCAAGGCCGACCCTTACGCGCTGCAAGCGGAAGTGCCGCCCGCCACCTCCTCCATCGTCTTCGAACCTGCATATCAATTCACGGACGGAGACTGGATCGAGCGGCGCGCGCAACGCGACCACTTGCGGCAACCGCTCTCGATCTACGAAGTCCATCTCGGATCGTGGCGACGCGTGCGCGAGGAAGGGAACCGTTCGCTCAGCTACCGCGAAACCGCGCCCGCGCTCGCAGACTATTTGCAGGAGATGAACTTCACGCACGTCGAGTTTCTGCCCTTGAAAGGTCATCCTTACGGCGGCTCGTGGGGTTATCAAGTGGCGAACTATTACGCGCCGACCGCGCGCTTCGGCACGCCCGACGATTTTCGTTATCTCGTAGACTACCTACACGGGCGCGGCCTCGGCGTGATCATGGATTGGGTTCCCGCACACTTCCCGAAAGACTCTTTCGCCCTCGGTCGTTTCGACGGCAGCGCGCTCTACGAGCACCTCGACCCGCGCAAAGGCGAGCACCCCGATTGGGGAACCTACATCTTCAACTACGGGCGCAACGAAGTGCGCAACTTCCTCATCGCCAACGCGCTCTTCTGGATCAGGGAATGCCACGTTGACGGCCTGCGCGTAGATGCCGTCGCTTCGATGCTCTATCTCGATTACAGCCGCGAAGACGGGCGTTGGCTGCCGAACAGGTTCGGCGGGCGCGAGAATCTGGAAGCCATTGATTTTCTGCGAGAGTTGAACGAGACGGTTCACCGCGAGCATCCCGGCGTGTTGATGATCGCGGAAGAGTCAACGTCCTGGCCGAAGGTCAGCCATCCGGTGTCCGAGGGCGGCCTCGGCTACGATTTCAAATGGAACATGGGCTGGATGCACGATACGCTGCAATACTTCGGCAAGGACGCGCTCTATCGTCGCTTTCATCACAACAACCTGACCTTCGGTTTCATCTACGCCTGGAGCGAGAATTTCATACTCCCTTTTTCGCATGATGAAGTCGTGCACATGAAGGGTTCGATGCTGACGAAGATGCAGGGCACGCGCGAGCAGAAGTTTGCGAATCTGCGCGCCCTCTACGCCTACATGTGGGCGCATCCGGGCAAGAAACTTCTCTTCATGGGCGGCGAACTCGGACAATGGCGCGAATGGAACGACGACCAGAGTTTGGACTGGCACCTGCTCGATGAACCCGCGCATCGCGGCGTGCAGAGGCTCCTCGGCGACCTCAACCGTCTCTACCTCGAAGAACCCGCGCTCTGGGAGGCGGACGTTACGCCCGCGGGCTTTGAATGGATCGATGCCAACAGCGCGACGGAAAATATCGTTGCCTTCATTCGCTACGCGCCCACTGCAAAACGGCGTCTCGTCTGCGTCTGCAATTTCTCCGCCTCGTTGCGAACGGGCTATCGTCTCGCTCTGCCGTCGGCAGGCAGTTACCGCGTCATCCTGAACACCGATGCAGGGGTTTACGACGGCAGCGATTCTGTCCGGCTCGATGCCATCGAAGCGACGGCAGACCCGCTGCACCTGCGCCCCTACTCCGCGCTCATTGATCTGCCCCCGCTCTCTACCATCTGGCTTGAAGTGCCGCGCGCGGAGGAGAGTATGGAAGCGGGCGCGGGCGGCGTGCCGGAAATTTAAGTTGTCGGAAACATCAGAGGAGCAAAATATACTTTCATGGGTGATGTGAAAACCATCGGTGTGTTGACGGGCGGCGGCGATGCGCCCGGCCTCAACCCCGCAATCAAGGGGCTGGTCTATCGCGCCTCAGAACACGACATCAAGGTCGTCGGCCTGTATGACGGCTGGCGCAGTCTACTCAATCCGGCGGGCGATGTGATTGCGCTAGACCGCAATGTCGTGCGTCGCTGGGACAGGGACGGCGGCACGAATCTCGGCTCATCCCGCACCAATCCCTTCAAGACCGCGAACGGCGCGGGCGAACGCGTCGACCGCTCGCATGAAGTTGAAGAGAACATCGCGCGACTCAAACTCGACGCCGTCGTCGCCTGCGGCGGCGAAGACACACTTGGCGTGGCGGCGCGCCTGCACGCGCGGGGCGTGCGTGTGGTGGGCATCCCAAAGACGATTGACAAAGACCTGGCCGGAACCGATTACACGCTCGGCTTCGACACCGCGCTCCGCAACGTGACGGAAGTGATCGAACGCTCGCGCACGCCCGCAGGCTCGCACGGCTGGGTGCAGGTGATCGAAGTGATGGGACGCCACGCAGGCCACCTCGCGCTCTGGTCGGGCGTGGCGGGCGGCGCGGATTTGATCTTGATTCCCGAGCACCCGTTTCGCTACGAAAAGATTTACACGCACTTGAAAGAGCGTCTGGGCGACACCTCTTCAACCGCTGCGGCTCGACGCGAGCGCACGCAGCCGCGCTATTCCGTCATCGTCGTGGCCGAAGGCGCGCATCCCGCAGACGGCGAACCCGTGACGGTTGACGACCGCCACGATGCGTTCGGGCACGCGCGTCTCGGCGGCATCGCCGAAGTGCTCGCGCGACAGATCAAGGAGAACACGCCCTACGATGCGCGTGCGGCCATGCTCGGCCACCCGCAGCGCGGCGGCATGCCCTCGCCGATTGATCGCATCATGGGAATGATGTTCGGCGCACGCGCCGCCGACGCGCTGGCCGAAGGGCAACTCGGCAAGCTGGTTTCGGCACGCGGCATCGCCCCCGCCTGCGAACTCTCGCTCGTAGAGATCA
>DASWNS010000269.1:0-3293 GCA_036399115.1 Pyrinomonadaceae bacterium
GCACCCTCTCAGGTTGTCTAAGATTCTTCTTGAATTCTTGAGCAGCGCGATGAAATTTACCGTTCTCCGTTAACACTCCCGAAGGACGCTGCTCCGGCTGGTCGAGTAACTTGGGGTTAGGAGTTGATTGACTTCGAGGCACGTCATGCCCCTCATAAATCAAAGTGAATCCGCCATCCAACACTTGATCATGGTAAGGCGCGTTGGCACGAAGCGACATCAAAATAACTGAATGCGTGCCTCCCACGTTGAAGTTCATACCGCGTTGGAGGCTTGATCCCTCACGCTGGCACATTTCAAAGTAAGAGATAATTTCATTTGCCATAACCGCAATGCTCAAATGAACGCGCCGAATTTAAATTGATATTGCTAAGTTCAGAATGAAGGTCTGCGCGAGGAGAGATTATAACGCAGGAGTCGTGGCCTCACAGTTTATATTTCTTCGCAAGGTCAAATCTCAGTGCCGCTCTGCAAGGCGGCGCGCTTCGCGTTACAATCGTTGGCGCTTTGTTGAAGTTTGACGAAAAGATCGAGGCGCTCGTGCGCGACCTGCCGGACGCGGAGGGCGCGCGTGCGTTTTATGAGAGGCTCGCGGCGGAGCATGCGCGCGTGGCGAACAAACTCGTGCGCGACGAGGGGTTGCTGTCCGATGCGCTCGCGCTCGCGGCGTGGAGTCCGCTGCTGGGGACGACGCTGGCGCAGAATCCTGATTATGTGAGTTGGCTGGCGCGCGAACGCACGGACACGCACGTCAGGACGACGGAGGAGTTGGGGGAATCGCTCGCGCGTTTCGCTCTGACTCATACGCAGGTTGAGCCGCAGGTCGTGCTCGCGCGTTTCCGTCGGCGCGAACTCTTGCGCATCTATCTGCGCGACGTGCGCCGCACCAACTCGATTGTCGAGACGACGGAAGAACTCTCCAATCTCGCCGATACGGTGCTCGCCTACGCGCTCGATCACGCGCGTCAGGAGTTGGACAATCGCTACGGCGCGCCGCTCTGCACGGACGAGCGCGGGCGCAAGACGACCGCCAGCTTTTGCGTCGTCGCGCTCGGCAAACTTGGTTCCCGCGAACTCAACTACGCCTCCGACATAGACCTCCTCTTCCTCTACTCCGACAACGGCGAAACTTCCGGCTCAGGCGAGCGCGGCGCAACCACCAACCGCGAATACTTCAACCGGCTTGCCGAACGCATGACGCGCCTCGTCGGCCAGCAGTCGGGCGAGGGCGCGGCCTATCGCGTGGACTTGCGCCTGCGCCCGCACGGGCGCAACGGCGCGCTCAGTTGTTCGCTCGCCGAAGCCCTGCGTTATTACCGCGCGCAGGCGCAGGCGTGGGAACTGCAAACGCTGATTCGTTCGCGCGCCGCCGCCGGAACGGCTTCGCTCTACACGCGCTTCGCCGCAGAGGTGCGCGAGCGCATCTATTCGCACGCGGCTTCCGTCGAAGACGCGCTCTCGAACGTGCGTCTCGCCAAGCAGAAGATCGACCGCCAGCACGCCGACGGCTCGCGCGGCTACAACGTCAAACTCGGTCGCGGCGGCATCCGCGAGATCGAGTTCATCGCGCAGGCGCTCCAACTCGCACACGGCGCGCAGGACATCTGGCTGCACGCGCCGCACACGCTCATCAGCCTCGGTCGCCTCGCCGACCGCCGCCTCATCACAGAGCGCGAGCGCACCGAACTCTCCGACGCTTACAGCTTCCTGCGCACGCTCGAACACCGCCTGCAAATGGAGCACGGCCTGCAAACTCATTCCGTCCCCGACGACGACGTGCGCCGCGCCCTCGTCGCGCGCCGCATGAATTTCACCCCGCCCGACGCGCTCGCACGCTTCAATCGCGCGCTCGAATTCCACACCACGCGCGTCCGCGCCGTCTACGAACGCGTCTTCGTAGAGACTCAGACGGAGCGCGCGCCCGCTGCCCCGCACGCGCCCGGCGAGGGTGCCCCCGCCACCGTTGACAAGGCCGCTATCACCAACGGCGCGGCTGCGACGACAACGGCTGCGCCCGTTGTCGCAACCGATGCAACGGTCGCCGGTGAAAACGGCGCAACCGACGTTAACGGCACTGACGCCGCGACGCTGGTTAACGCGACCTCGCACGATGCGACGCTTCACCCGCCGCGACTTGAAGCCCCCGTCACCGGCGCAGACGCCGACAACGCCGCCACGCTCGCCGCCGCCAGCGTCTTTGCGACCCGCCTCATTCCCGATAGCATTCATCTCAACCTCCACCCGCGCGCGTCGCAGGCGACGTTTGAGAGCGACGCGAACAGGCGTGTCGCGCGTCTCCTGCACGATGCGGCGCGCGAATCGCTCAACCAGCGGCGCGCGCTCACCTACGTCGCACGCGTCGCCGCCTCGCTCGATAAATCGAGCGTCAACCTCGAACTCTCCTTTGCACACTTGCGCGCGCTCGTCCGTCTCTGCGGCGCGTCGGAATTCTTCGGCGAGATGCTTGCGAGCAACCCCGCCCTGATCTCCGCTCTGCACACGCGCGTCGAAGTCGTGCGCGAGCGCGACTATCGTGCGCTCTTGCGCGCAGAGATTGACCGGGAGGGAACTTTTCGTGATGAGTTGATCGCGCTTCGACGCGCGTGGTCGCAGTTGCTCGTTGAAGCGGGAGCGCGCGACGTGGCGGGCGAACTCTCACACGCCGATTCCAACCGCGTGCAGACCGAACTGGCGAAGGCGAGCATCAACGCCGCTTACTTCATCGCGCGGCGCGAGATGGCGCGGCGTTACGGAAATCTCGCAGCCGGACCACGCCTCTCCGTGCTCGGCCTCGGTCGCCTCGCGAGCGGCGGCATGGATTACGGCTCCGATCTCGATCTCGTCATCGTCTACGACGCACAGGTGACTTCGCCTGTCGCCGCTTTCACGCGCGAAGAGGCTTACACGCGGCTCGTCGAGTTGATGGTGGCCGCGCTGTCGAGCCTGACGCGCGCGGGCTATCTCTATCGCGTTGACCTGCGCCTCCGCCCGGACGGAAAAAACGGCGCGCTCGTGCGCAGTTCCGCCTCTTTCGTCGAATACCTGCGCACGCGCACGGACGTTTGGGAATGGCTCGCCTACGTGAAACTGTGCGCGGTGGGCGGCGACCTCGAACTCGGTCGCGACGTAGAGCGACAGGCGCGCAGCGTGATTCACGAAGCGGCGCGGGGCGCGGATGCGGAGGAGTTGCGCGGGGAGACGCGGCGCGTGCGTGAGCGTCTGGAGCGCGAGCGCGGCGAGGCGAGTCCGGCGGCGCGCGGCGCGATTGATATTAAATTCGGCGCGGGCGGCAT
>DASWNS010000270.1:0-7573 GCA_036399115.1 Pyrinomonadaceae bacterium
CTGCGTCCTAAAGTCGCCCCTGAAGCTCGAAAAACTTACTACATAAATGCGTGGTGACGTGCGCGTGCGCCCGGTCTATTGTGACTTCACACAAGGGAAGAGGCGAAGTAGACCGAAGCAGGGATTGAAAATTTTATTTACACGTTTAAGGAGAGAGTCGATGCAATTCGTTTATGCCACAGGCCAGCCGCGCAACATGGAATTCGCTATTACGAGTCGTCAGGATCGCGTCCCGTCGGGCGCAACCGTCTACGCCACACTCTGCGGCAGCAAGGCCGTCGAGAACCTGGACGAGCACACCTTCAACGCGATGTCGGATGAAGAGTTTTACACCTTCCGCTCGCTCGTGCAGAACGCGCGACAGGGCGAAAGCGCGGAAGCGCGCGACGGCGAATATGCTTCTGCCGCGCAGAAGGGCTTGAATAAAATCTTCGGCTGGCTCGGGCTCCGCTAGACGCTGCGCGGGGCTCCGGGCGGCGGGCGCGAAGCTTAAGAAAGGGCAAGGGCTTCGCGCCCGCGCATAGAGTTATTTGATGGCTTTGATGTTCGCCGGTTTGGCGAAGAGCGTGTCGGGGACGGGGCTGTTGAACTCGATTGAGTTGTAATTGATGCGGCTCGTCTGTTCGCCGCCGCGAAATTGATCGATGACGAAAGGCACGGTCAAGCCCGCGATGGTTGTGTAACTGGCGTAGCGGTCTTCCGCCGACACCTCTTCGCCTTCCGCGTTCTTCCGTTTGTAGAGAGTTTTGGCGGGCAGAAAGTCGCGCGCGCCGATCTCATAATCCACAGTGAAGCCGTCCGGGTAAGTCACCCGCACGGCTTCGTTGCGTTTGGCGAGTCCGGCTTCGCGGCGGCCTAGATAGGTCAGACGAGCGCCTTCTTTGCGCCACCAGCCGCGCAACAGATTGTCCGTGCTCGTGCGCATCGCCAGACGAAACTCTTCCAGATGTTCCGGCTTCATGTCTGTGAGCGATTGCGTGGAGCTTTCATAGAGCCAGCCGCCGCCCGCGAAGTTGGTCTGGATGCTGCGGCCACGGCTGCCGCGAAACTCCGTGCGCTCGCGGTCGGGGAAGACTAGATAGTCAACGAAAGACTGCGGCAGCGTGGAGATGCCTTTATCGTAGGGCGTGTAAAAACCGCGCCCGATGATCGTCCGCACGCCGAGAAACGCGCTCCCGCCCTGCGCTTCCACAGCGCGTTTAACGATCTGTTCGGCCTTCTCGTCGTTCGCAGCCGGTAGCGCGGCTGCCGTCGCCGGGTCAACTTTCGGAGTCTCACTCTCCGTCCTGGTTTGAGCGAACAGCGTGACGCTCGCTGCGCATAGCAAGATGAGCGGCCACGCGAGCCGCATGATTTTTTGTAACGGGTGTGTCTTGGAGTTCATAAAACTTGTCGGCAACTATCCGGCCATTTTCTCCCGTGCCGGGAGGCACAGAGGAGTTTATACAAGAGGAAGGACACAAGTTAAAGAGGGTTTCAGCTCATCTATAAATGCTAGAAAGCTGAAACCCTCCGGTTCACAACGAGCTTGACCAATCCGGCGCGCTCGCACGCGACTTACGCGCTTCGTTTAGTTGACGCTCGGCGCATCAATCGCCTTGATCGTGATCTCGCCTTCCTCGTAATCAACCACGAACTGCGACGCGCCTTTCCACATCGCCGTCAAAGGCAGTTTGACACGCTCGTCAATATGCCGTTTGAGGAAGCGCGCGCCGTAGGCCGGGCTGAAGCCCTTCTCCGTGAGGCTGTCGATGGCGCGTTCCGTCACCTGCACGGTCTTGCCCTGTCGCTCCATCTGCCTGCGCAGTTTGTCGAGATAGATGACGGCGATCTGTCTCACCTCGTCCATCGTGAGTGGCGAGAAGACGACGATCTCGTCAATGCGGTTGCGAAACTCCGGCGAGAAACGCTGCTCCGCGGCCTTCATCACTTCGCCCTTCACCGCGCGCACGTCGCCCAGAGTCTTCGTGCCGAAGCCGAGCGGCTTCTCATACTTCTTGAAATTCTCCGAGCCGAGGTTCGAGGTCATGATCACGATGGCGTCCGAGAGATAAACTTTCTTCCCGCGCCCGTCCGTCAACCAGCCCTCGTCGAAGGCTTGCAGGAAGAGGTTCATCAACGTCGGCGAAGCCTTCTCAACTTCGTCGAGCAGGAGCACCGTGTAAGGGTTCTCGCGCAGGCGTTCCGTCAGGATGCCGCCGCGCTCCGAGCCGACGATGCCGCGCGGCATGCCGATCAGTTTCTCGACGCCGACCGTGCCGTCGCCATACTCCGACATGTCTATGCGCACCATCTTCTCTTCGTCGCCAAACATGAACTCGGCCACGGCCTTCGCCAGTTCCGTCTTACCCACGCCCGTCGGTCCGAGGAACAGCAGCACGCCGTCCGGTTTGTAGTGCGACTCCTTGAGCGGCCCCTTGTTCAGACGCAGACGTTGCGCGACCGACTTGACCGCCTCCTTCTGCCCGATCACGCGCTTGCCCACCTCGATCTCCATCTGCTGGAAACGGTCGGTCGTGTCGCGCGAGATCATGTCGAGCGGAATGTGCGACTCCTGCGAGATAACCTCGATGATGTGCTCCGGTTTGACGACCGACGCATCCGGCTCGTTGATCTCAACCTTGACCGAAGCCGTGTCGAGCCAGCCGATGGCCTTATCGGGCAGGTGCAGGTTGCGTATGTACTTCGGAGCCATCTCCAGAGCCATGTTGATCGCATCGTCCGAGATCGTGACCGAATAGTTCCGCTCAAGACGCGGGCGCAGGCCGAGAAGAATCTCGCGCGTCTGCATCAGGGTCGGCTCGTCAATCTTGACCATGCGGAAACGACGCGCCAGAGCTTCGTCTTCGCCGATGTATTCTTTGTACTCGGTGATGGTCGTCGCGCCGATGATGCGCAGATCGCCGCGCGCGAGCGAAGCCTTGAACATGTTGGCCGCGTCCGAAGACGTGCCGAGTGCCGCGCCCGCGCCGATGATGGTGTGCGCTTCGTCTATGAAGAGGATCAGGTCGGGGCGTTCTTTAACTTCGTCGATGATGCCCTTGATGCGTTCCTCGAACATGCCGCGCAGCATCGTGCCCGCGACGAGTCCGCCCATCTGCAGTTGAACGACGTGCGCGTTTCTGAGACGCGCGGGAACTTTCTCCGGTTCGAGTTCGATGAGGCGCGCGAGTCCTTCGACCACAGCCGTCTTGCCCACGCCCGGTTCGCCGACGAGCATCGGCGAATTCGCGCGTTCGCGGTGGCAGAGAATCTCCACCATCTGCTGAATCTCGCGCTCGCGCCCGATGGTCGGAGGAATCTTGTCCATGCGCGCCAGACGGTTCATCGAAGTGCCGAAGTGTTTCAGGTAAGGCGGCAGTTCAAACTTCTTGCGATACTGTTCTTCGTCCTGTTCGCGCAGGCGCACGCGCGCACGCACGTTTTCGACGAGCGCTTCGGAATCCGCGCCGAGCGTGCGGAGCACGCCGCTCAGGAGTCCGCCGTCCTGCGCGAGAGCCGAAAAGAGGTCTGTGGATTCGATAGTCTTGCGTCCCTGCGCACGCGAACGCTCCATCGCACGCTTGAAGAGATCAATCGTCTCCGGCGCGATGCGCAGACCTTTGCCGACGTGCTGGAAACGGTTGTTGTCCAGCCGTCGCTCAATCTGCATCTTGATATGAAACGGGTCGAGCGAGAGGTCGCGCATGGCCGAGTTAAACAGTTCGGCCTCCTCCGTGATGAAAGCGTGGAGAATGTGTTCGACGGCGATGTAATTTTGGTCACGACGCTTCGATTCCTGCATCGCGTACTCAAAAATGCGCTGCCCACTCTCCGCAAAGCGATCTTTATATGTTCCGAGATCAACCATTGTGTCCCTTCAATCTTGCTAGGTGCGACGCGTGCGCGCCGCGAGTTTGTTGATCGCCAATTTTCGCCCGAATATATTTACGCTTGACGATCCGTTTCGGTTCTTCGCGGAGAAGATCAATGCCCAAGTCTCTCCGTTCGAGCGGCTATTTTTAGATGCCTCGCGTCGGCCTCCCGTTGTGTTACGGGACGCTGACGAGCATATCACAATTAACTCTGCAATTATCTAGCCATTGTTTGTTGAAACTCTCGCGCACTTGCTGCGAAAGAGAAAGCGCGCCCCGGCGCAGACTAATAAAGCGTTCGTTTCAACTTCGCGGATTCCCCCGGAAAGTCAAAACGAACGCTCCATTTTCTTACTGACTGAAAGCCGTTCACGCTCTTTAATAGTCGCCGTAATCTTCACCGCCGCCCATCGGCGGGCTACCGGCGGCCTTCTTCGGTTCGGGCGCGTCCGTGATGGCCGCACCACTCGTCAACAGCAGGGCGGCGACCGAGGTGGCGTTTTGCAAAGCCGTGCGCACCACCTTGGTCGGATCGATGATGCCTGCGGCCACGAGGTCTTCATATTTTCCGGTCGCCGCGTTGTAGCCTTCCTTGCCCTTCGACTCTTCGACCCGGCCAATGACAATCGCGCCGTCTACGCCCGCGTTCTCCGCGATGCGACGCAGAGGCTCTTCGAGCGCGCGACGAAGCAGGCGCACGCCCGTCTGCTCGTCTGCGTCCTTCAACTCCAACTTATCGAGCGCACGCGCCGCGCGCAGAAGCGCGATGCCGCCGCCCGGCACGATGCCTTCCTGCGCCGCCGCGCGCGTCGCGTTCACCGCATCGTCAACGCGCATCTTCTTCTCTTTCATCTCCGTCTCGGTGGATGCGCCGACGCGAATCACCGCCACGCCGCCCGCAAGTTTCGCCAGACGCTCCTGCAACTTCTCGCGGTCGTAATCCGAAGTCGTCTCTTCGATCTGTCGCCGGATGGTCGCCACGCGGCCTTGTATATCTTTCGCCGCGCCCGCGCCTTCAACAATCGTCGTGCTGTCTTTATCGACGATGACTCGCTTGGCCGTGCCGAGATCGTCCGGCGTCACGTTCTCCAACTTGACGCCGAGGTCTTCCGTGATGACGCGCGCGCCCGTCAAGGCCGCGATGTCTTCGAGGATGGCCTTGCGCCGGTCACCGAAAGCCGGAGCTTTGACGGCGCAGACCTTGATCGTGCCGCGCAGGCGATTGACGACGAGCGTGGGCAGCGCATCGCCTTCCACGTCTTCGGAGATGATCAAAAGCGCGCGCCCCTGACTCGAAGCCTGTTCGAGCACCGGCAAGAGTTCGCGCATCGCCGCGATCTTCTTTTCGTGAATGAGGATGAGAGGGTCTTCCAAGACCGCTTCCATGCGATCCGGGTTGGTGGCAAAGTAAGGCGACACGTAGCCGCGATCAAACTGCATCCCTTCGACGATGTCCAACTCGGTTTCGAGCGTCCGCGACTCTTCGACCGTAACGACGCCATCCTTGCCGACCTTGTCCATCGCTTCCGCGATCAACTCGCCGATCTCCCGGTCGTTATTGGCCGAGACGCTGGCGACGTTGGCGAGTTCGGCCTTGCTTTTGACCTTCTTCGACTGTCGCTCCAGGTCCGCCACCGCCGCTTCGGTCGCGCGCTGGATGCCGCGCTGCAAAGCCATCGGGTTCGCGCCCGCCGCCACGTTTTTGACGCCGCCGCGAAAGATCGCCTGCGCGAGCACGGTGGCTGTGGTCGTGCCGTCGCCCGCCGTGTCGTTCGTCTTCGTCGCCACTTCGCGCACCATCTGCGCGCCCATGTTCTCGTAGTTATCTTTGAGTTCGATCTCTTTCGCCACCGTCACGCCGTCTTTCGTGATCACGGGCGAGCCGAATTTTTTGCCGAGCACGACGTTTCTGCCCTTCGGGCCAAGCGTCACACGCACCGCGTTCGCCAGCGTGTTCACGCCCTTCAACATCGCCCCGCGCGCCTCTTCGCTGAACTTCAAATCTTTTGCCGCCACTGATTGTTCTCCTTAAATATTCTCCGCCGTCCGTTGTCCGACGCCAGTTGTTTTAACTCTTATCAACTCGAAATTCTCAGCTTCAGTTATTCGCCGTGAAGCACAGGCAACGGGCAACTGACTGCTGGCAAGGGACGAATCTTCATTCCGTCGCCGTCTGCGCGGCGGTGTTCGCACGCCCGACCTGCACGCGCGCGGGGCGCAGGAGTTGGCCGCCCATGCGATAGCCGCGACTGTATTCGGCGGTCACTAATCCATCGCGCGCCGGTTCGACTTCAACCGTGTCAACCGCTTCGTGGAGTTCCGGGTCGAAGGGCGCGCCGAGCGCGCTGATGATCTCGATTCCGCCGGACGCGAGCGCGCTCTCAAATCCGCTGATCGTACCGTTGAGGCCGTTCATTAACGCTTCGAGGGAGCCGCCGCCCGCCGCCGCTTCCATCGCGCGCTGCAAATTCTCCAACACGGGCAAGAGCGTGTTGACGAAAGCGGCCTTCTCGCGCATCACGCGCTCGTCCGCCGTGCGCGCCAGACGCTGCCTGATCTCGTCCGTCTCGCGTCTGAGTTCCGCGCGCACCTGTTCGAAACGCGCCTGCACGTCCTTCGCCGATTGCTCCGCGGCGCGCGTGCGCGCTTCGAGTTCTTCCACGTACTTCGGTTTCAGACTCGGCGCATCGCCTTCCTGCACGCGCACACCCTCCTCCGAATCGTCGAGGCTCACGCGCCTCCTGTCCGTCACACGAATGCCCTCGGCTGCCTGGGCATCCGCTTCTCCGGCGCGCGCCTCTTCAGCCATTCTGTCTTCCATATTTCGTCTCTTTTTCTCCCTGCGAAAAGATACCATAATAAGTTCAGTGACAAGTGACGAGTGACAAGTTGGAACAAGTTTTATGATGACAAGTTAGAACAAGTTTTCCGACTTGTCACTTGTCACCAGTCGCTCGTCACTGTATTTCAATCTTCACACGTCCCGCTTTCTGCTCCGCGCGCTTGGGCAGGCGCAGACTCAGCACGCCGTCCCTGTATTCAGCCGCGATATTTTTCTGATCGACCGTCGGGGGCAGAGGCCCGAACCGGCTCAGGAAACGCCCGGAGGGACGACCGCCGCCAACGCTGCCGCTCCGGCGCGCACCCTCCGCTTCAATCGCGCGTTCGCCGCGCACCGTCAGGCGATTCTCGTCAACATTCACTTCGAGCGTGCTGCGCTCAATCCCCGGCAGATCAATCGCGATGACAAACTCCGCTTCGGTTTCATAGACATCCGAGGCCGGAATCCAATCCGCGCGCTCAAGCTCCGCTTCACGCTCTTCGTTCAAATGATCATGCCGCCGCGCAGTCTCCTCGAACAGACGGTTCATGCGCCCCTGCAACGTCCCGTAATCACACCACCCGTTCCACTTGTGTCCCACTGTAAAAACCTCCGATTTTTTGGAGGAATGAAGGAAGAGGGATGAGGGATGAATAAAACAGAAGCCAGCCGACCGGCTTGAATGCTTTTTCTGCTTCATCCCTCATCCTTCCGCGCTCATCCCTTAGTTACGCTGTTGCCGCCGCCGCCTCGCTCGCAAACTTCAAGCCGTCGCCGTCCGCCGAGACGTGGATGGTCTGGCCGGGCGCGATCTCGCCTTTCAGCAGTTTCGACGCGAGCGGATTTTGAATCAACGTCTGGATGGCGCGTTTCAAGGGACGCGCGCCGTACATCGGAT
>DASWNS010000271.1:0-22893 GCA_036399115.1 Pyrinomonadaceae bacterium
CGCAGGCCACGCAATCAAACCGCCCGGCCAACTCGCAGGGCGACGGACAGACCGATCTGCCGCTCGGCATTGACGCCAGCCGGGGCGCGCTCCAGTTGAAAGCAGGGGCGGCGGCGGTCGTCTCGAACATGAGAATCCGCCTGCGTCACGGCGATGGCTCGACCTCTACGCTGTATGAACTCGAAGCCGCCGGACAGGACGCGGGCAGCGACAAGGCCGGACGCTTTGAGCTACTCCGTTACCGCCTGAAGCCTGCCGCCGGTGCGCCGGGCGCGCCTCCGGTGGCCGCGCCGCAAGTGCAGGCCACGCTCGAATTTCGTCGCTACCTGCGCCCGCAAGTTCTCGTCGCCTCGCTCGATTATGAAGGCGCGCCCCTCGCCGCGCGCGATGGCGTGCAACTCGTCATGGGTCTGGACAACTTCGCGCGCGGGATGGCGACCAAGCGTTTCAAGCTCTACTGGACTGCGCCCGTCTTCATCTCAGACCACCGCCTGCTGTCGCCCGCCAACGTCCTGCTCCTCTGGCAGCAGATGCAGGGCGACGCTTATCACCTGATGGTGCCGCTCGCGGGCGGCGGGATGGTGTCCGAGGTGGGCGTCTCCGAGATCGAGTACCGCCCGGAGTTTCGCGTCTCGGCTTCCAGCCACGACCCGCGCCACACGCCCCGCCGCGTGCCGCTCTTCGCCTACGCCACCTCGCGCGATCCTTACCAACTGCCGCGCGACACCTACCAGACCGCCTTTGCGGCGACCGAACAGTACGGACAACTGCGCTGGCAGAAGAGCCTGCCGGAGCCGTTCGGCTGGCTCGGCTGGTGCTCCTGGAATGCCTACCAGCAGACCGTGAACGAAGAGAAGATTCTGGCGAGCGCGCGCTCGCTCAGAGACAAACGGATTCCGGTCGGGTTCGTGTTGATTGACGACGGCTGGCTCACGGTCAAAGGACAAAAGCTCGCCGCGTTCGAGGCCGACCCGACGAAGTTTCCGCGCGGTTTGGGAGCGACGGCGCGCGCCCTGCGCGAGCAATACCACATCCCGCACGTCGGCGTCTGGCACACGTTTCAAGGCTACTGGACGGGCATTGACCTCGACTCCCCGCTCGCGCGCGACTACCAGCTTTTCCGTGGCCGCGAAGGCAACGCCCTGCCCGACCCGCGCGAAGGGCGCGGCCAGAAGTTCTACGCGGACTGGTACGCCAAATTGAAGGAATGGGGCTTCGACTTCGTCAAGGTTGACGGGCAGGCTAACAACGTCAAATTCACGGACGGCCTGATGCCGCTCTTCGTCTCCGCCGCAGGTTCGCAGCGCAACCTGCAAGAGGCGGCGCAGAAACATTTCAACTACGACGGCGGGCAAGGCACGGAAGGCGTCGGCGTGATCAACTGCATGGAGATGACTCTGGAGAACGCCTACAACTGGCGCACCTCGAACGTCGCGCGCAATAGCGACGACTACCTCCCCGAAGTCGCGCACAACTTCAAAGACCACATCTTCCAGAACGCCTACAACGCCTACTGGATGTCGAACTTCGCCTATCCCGATTGGGACATGTTCCAGTCGCACGATGCGAACGCCGGGTATCACGCCGTCGCGCGCGCCGTCAGCGGCGGCCCCGTCTACTTCACCGATGAACCGGGCAGAGAGCGCGCCGAACTACTGCGCCCGCTGGCCTTCTCCGACGGGCGGCTCCTGATGCTCGACGAGCCGGGACAGGTGACGCGCGACCTGCTCTTTACAGACGTGTCCCTGCAACCCACGCCGCTCAAAGTCTTCGGGCGCATCACGCGCCCCGGCCTTTCAGCCGGAGTGGTCGGCGCGTTCAACGCCAACAAGAGCGCGCCACACGTCCGGGGCGCGCTCAAACCCGGCGACGTGGAAGGACTCGCGCAGGGCGCGGAGGGCGTGGCGATTTACCGGCGCAGCGACGGCGAGGCGAGTTTGCAGAGAGGCGACAACGCGGTTTCACCCGTGACGCTCGCGGCCAACGGCTTCGAGTTGTTCGCGCTGTCGTCCGTGAGAGGTGGCATCGCCGTGTTCGGGTTGCTGGACAAGTATCTAAGCCCGGCGGCGGTCGTCTCCGTGAACCGCGAGGGTCTTGACGTTGAAGTACGCTTGCGCGAACCCGGCGACTTCGGCGCGTGGCTGGAGAGCGCGCCCGCGCGGGTCGAACTCGACGGCAGGGTTTTACCGGCCTCGGCCTACAGTTACAAACGCACACTCTTGCGCGTACCGCGCGCGGCGTTCGGGGCGCGCTCCGGCGAGACGCGACTCCGCATACGGCTCGCCGCCCGGTGATAAGTAAACGCCGGGACGCTCTCTGCGCCGAAGATAAAAGGGCTACCCCCGATTTCGGGGGCAGCCCTTTTTTAACGGACGTGCAGGTCGGACTTTAGAAGTTGAACTTGAATCCGAGTTGAACCTGACGCGCGATGTTGCGCTGCCCGTTGTTAGGGTTCAAGACGCCGAAGGTGTTGCTCGTCGCGCTCGTGTCCGGGCTGCCGAAGAGCGGCGTGTTGAAGACGTTGAAGGCTTCCAGACGAAGCTGTAAACGGAAACGCTCGGTGAAGGCGAAGGTCTTGTTCAGAGCCATGTCGAAGGTCGTCGCCGTCGGCTCGCGCAGGTTGCCCAAACGGAGCGGAGAGGTGCGTAGCGTGTTGCTCGTGTTCCGCTCGGCGAAGGCCGGGTTGGTACAAGCCTGCTGCACGCGCTGGCCGTTCGCGTTGGTGATGAACTGCGTCGTCGTGCCGTTCAGGCGGCGCACGCAGTTATTGAAATAGGTGGCGGTCGTGCCGGGCACGTTCTGGTTACTGAAGGCCGGATCGCTGATTCGCGGATCGGCAATCAGGTCGGCGTTGCCCGGCAGGTTAATCGGGCGACCGGAGCGATACGTGCCGATCATGCTGTACTCGAAGCCGCCGAGGATCAGGTTCGCAGCCCGCCCGGCACTGCCGAAGAAACGCTGGCCGCGCCCGAACGGGAGTTGGTAGACCGCGCTCACGACGAGCACGTGCGGAGTGTCGAAATCCACCACCGCGCGCGCCGGTTCCGTGTCCTGATCGTTCAGGAAGTTGAGCGCGCCGATGTTCTTCGAGAAGGTGTAGGAGACGACCCCGACCAGCCCACGGCTCAGACGCTTTTCGAGGCTCGCTTGCAGCGAGTTGTAATCGAGGCGTCCGACGTTCTCGCCGAAGATGAAGACGCCCTGCCCGTTCGTGTTCGGGTTGCCGAACTGCGGGAAAGGAACGAGCAGATTCTGGCGGGCGATGGTCGGGGCGTTCAAAGTCGCGTTGCCCGGAATCAGCCCGGCGAAAGGATTGGGCACGCTGGCCGTCAGGTAGGTCGGGTCTTGGCGCGCGCGTGCGAGTTGCGCCGCCGACAGGACGTTCAGGTTGCGCGCCCCGCCGCCCTGCGCGTCGCCCGTCAGGATGTCGCGGCTGCGGCTGCCGACGTAGGAGATGTCCAGTTTCGTGCGGAACGGCAGTTCGTGCTGGAAGCCTGCGGAGTACTGGTGAATGTGCGGGATGCGGCGTTCGGGGTTGGTGAAGTTGATGCTGCCGCCGAGTTGCGTCGCCAGCCCTGCCGCCGAGCCTGTGGGCTGCGCCAGACCGCTCGGGAACGGGTTGCTCAAAGCATCCGCGCGCGGGATGAACTGGTTTGCACCGCCGCCCGGCAAAGTGCCGCTGTAGGACGAGATGACGCTGAAGCCGGTCGCGCCGCCGTATTCGGCTGAAGGGAAATAGTAGAGGCCGTAGCCGCCGCGCAGCACGGTCTTTTCGCCGAGTTGATAGGCGACGCCGATGCGCGGCTGGAAGTTATTGCGGTCGGGTTCAAACGCCCCGCGCGGTTGGCCGCCTACGTCCGTGAAGAGCAGGCCGCCGTTCAGGTTGGCGCACGAAGGGCAGTCGGTCGCAGAGGCGTTGCGGACAGCCGCCGCCAGCGGGCTGGCCTGACCGAAGCCGAAGCCGCGATTCTGGCGGTTATAACGCTCGACGGGCGGTTGCTCGTAGTCGTAGCGCAAGCCTAAGTTCAGGGTCAGTCGCGGCGTCACTTTGAAATCGTCCTGAATGTAGCCCGCGTAGTAGCCCCACTGGAAGGTGGTCGGCGAGACGTTTTCGAGTTGGGTGACGGGGGCGTTGCCGTTACAACCGGCGAAAGTGGAGTTGGCCGACGGCGCGCCGAGCAGCAGGTCTGCGAAGGCCGCGCCCCCGGACGAGCGGTTGCCCGCGATGCGCGAGGTGAAGAAGTTGGTGAAACAGAAGGCGCCGCCGCCGAAGTTGAACGAGCCGCCCGCCTGGTTAATCTGGAAGTGCCGGTATTCGCCGCCCAACTTGAAGGTGTGCTTGCCCATGATCTTCGTCAGGTAGACGGGCAGACTCCACGTGTTCGTGATGTTCGAGTTGGGGTTGCGTGAGCCGAATTCGGGGATGCCGCCAGCCGGGTCGTTGAAGGTGATGCGCGGCACGATGGAGATCGGGCGGGCGTTCGAGAAGGCAGGCGTGAAGCCGAGCGAGGTGGCGTCGAAGGGCGACGACGCTTCGCGGAAAGCCGCCTGTAGGAAGCGCGAGAAGCCGAGGCGCACGTTCAGGATGGAGGTCGGCGAGATGGTCGTGGTCGAATCGATGACCACGCCGTAGTTTTCGCGCACGAGCGGTCCCTGCGTGTCGATGCCGAGGCCGACGCGGTTGTTGCCACCGAAGGCGAACTGGTCGCGGCGGTTGTTCACGAAGCGGACGAACATGCGCTGGTTGTCGCTGAAAGCATGATCGACGCGTGCGACGTAGGAGTGGAAGTCGTCCGTGCCGAGTCCTTCGCTGAGATAGAAGTTATTGAACCTCTGGTTCGCCGTGCCGGTGTTCGGCAGCGAAAAGCCGTTGACGATGTTCTGCCCGACGAGGTTGATGCGGTTGGCCGGGATGACGTTTCCGGGAAACGGATCGCGTATGAACTGGCCGGGGTTGTTCGGATCGGGGCGCGTCGTCAGAGGGTCGTAGATGGTGACGCCGGACTGCGAGAAATCGCCCCTGCGCTCCAGCAGCGTCGGGACGGTGCTGAAGCCCTGCCCCGGACTCAGTTCCCTGTACTTCTCCGCGTTGAACAGGAAGAAGGTTCTGTCCTTGCCGTTGTAGAAATGGTCGCCGCCCTCGCCGAAGCGCGGGATGCGGAGTGGTCCGGAGAAGACGAAGCCGTACTGATCGATCTTGCTGCCGCCGAGGTTCTCGCAAGTGATCTGGTCGCGTGTGAAGCGCGGGGAAGCCTCCTGTCCGGCGCAGGGGCCGGTCGTCTGCAAGCCGCGCGCGTTGTTGGAGAAGGAGTTGGCGTTCAACTGGTAGCGGCGCGCAAACTCGTAGATCGAGCCGTGGTAATCGCTGCCGCCGGATTTGACGCTGACGTTGATCGTGCCGCCGCCCGTGCGCCCGAACTGCGCGTCGTAGGAGTTGGTCTGAATCTTGAACTCTTCCGTCGCCTCCGCCGAAGGGATGAAGGCGATGTTGTTGCTGCTCACCGTGCGGCTCGCGTTGGCGTCGGTGATGGAGTTGTTCGGCACACCGTCGAGTTGAAAATCGTTGTGGCGGTTCAGACCGCCGTTGATCGAGAAATTGACGTTGTCGCCGTTATCGAACGGGCGGTTGAACTGCGGGTTGCCGTTGAAGGTCACGCCGGGCGCGAGCGTGGCGAGGTTGATCGGGTTGCGACCGACGAGGGGCAGTTCGCTGATGCGCGTGCTCTCGATCACCTGCCCGCGCGAGGCCGTGTCGGCTTCCAGAAGCGGCGCGTCGGCATTGACCGTCACCGTCTCGCCGACCGCGCCGACTTCGAGGTTAACGTCGAAGGTGGAGGTGGTGGCCGTAAACAGTTCGACCACGTCGCTGACCGCGCGCTTGAAGCCCGGAGCCTCGATGCTGACGGTGTAGCGCCCCGGTTGCAGGGGGGTCACGGTGTAGTTGCCCTCGTCGCCGGTGGTGACGGTGGTTTCGATATTCGTCTGCTGACTCTTGACGATGACGGTGGCGTTCGGGATTGCCGCACCCGTCTGATCGCTCACCCGTCCGGTGAGCGTGCCGCGCGATTCTTGTGCGAAACTCGATAGAGCCAGACACAAGACAGCCGCTAAGACGGTCGGCATACGCCGACAAAAACCAGGGGACATAAACTTCCTCCTACAGAGAGTTCAAAGGTGTGATTATTAGCTTGGGAACCGATTGACGCTGACAGTGGAACCGCCCGAGATTCGAAAAGGCTATGTTAAAACGGCTGATCCTCAGGCACGGGATGCGCGATACTAACGACAACCGGGACAGGAAATCAAGTAATTTTTTCAACAGTTTAGAAATTAGTCCAGCAGGCGAACAAAGTTATCAACGCCGCCGGACGATTTCCGTCTCCCCGCCGCACGGCGGGCGGGCACAGCCCGGCGGAACAACACATAGTCAACAATAAGCTTAAGCGTCGCTACTGGAAAAACCGCAAGAGCTAATCGAGCGCGCTCTCGCCGATTATGCGGCGGTAGACCTGCCGCGCATGCTCATAAGCCTTTTCCGCCGTCGGTCGCTCAGCCGGAGAAATCTTTTGCGCCTTTTGACTCCAGCACTGGTCAACCGCTTTCAGGCACCACTCCGCGCTGCGGCGGGAGGCACGGATGGGACGGTCGCCCACCAGCACGAACACAGGGTTCGTGTGGGAAGACGGAAGGATGCGAAGCGCGACCCAACTGCTGCGCTCGATCTCGACCTCAAAGGCTACTTCGCGCGCGACGCCATCCGCGACGACGTTCCTGCGGGCTACGGGCTGGCCGTTGACGATCAACTCGACAGGCACTTCGCGCCCGTTCGCCACGCGCGCACGCTCGATGTCCCAGTAAGGCGTCTGGTCGTGTGGCCGTGCGCGCAGTGCTTCGTTCGGTTTCACGTCGAGGAGCGCGGCCACTCTGGCGTTGACGCGCACACGCCCGGCGCGCGCGAGCCGCAGTTCACTTTTCTGCGTGCCCACGTGCAGGTCGCCGACACGGAAGTCCAATAGGTGACTTCGCCCGTCGGAGACGTAGGAGCGGCCTTCGCGCAAGCCCTCGACCCACGCGCGATAATCAAGCGCGCCGTCCAGACGGACGTAAGAGCGACCCATGCCGAGGCGGTCGCCGTAGATGCAGGGGAAGTCCGTCTCGCCCGCGATGCGCGTGCGGAAACCGCTGTTGAGCGTGTGATACCAGATGTTGAGTTCCCAGACCGCCGGAGTATCAACCGCAGAGATGAAGTCTACAGCGTCGTGCGTCACGTCCACGATGTACTCGTTCGCCCCGATCCCGTCAAAGGAGGGCATCTCGTAGTTCGGCAGTTTGTCTGTCCTGACTTCAAGCCCCCAGCCGGAGTGTGCGAAGCCGACGATTGCGCCCTGCGCCCGCGCCCATTTGAGAATCGGCAAGCCCCACGTCGGCCAATCGTCGATCTCCTTCGCGCCGGGATAGTTCTGATCCTTCAAGCCGAGCAGGTTGAGGTGGCCGACGTGGCTCGACGGGAAGCCGGAGACTTCCACGTCGTAGCGCATCAGGTGTGCGGGCGTCGAAAGCCTGTTCAGTTTCGCCTCGAAGAACTGCTTCTGGAAGTAGTAACAAGGCCCCCACGTCAGGACGTTGCCGACGTTGAGTCCCTCGCCCTTGATGTGGCGGATGATGTCTTCGGGGAAGACGCCTTGCGTAGGGGCTTCGTAGTGAGAGCACCCGGCGGCGTGGATGTGGTGATCGCCGGAATACCATCCGCCCGCCGCCGGATTGATCCAGCGTTTCAACCTGACGGAGAACTCCTGCGGCTTCGTCCCTCCGGCGACTCTCAAAGTCTCGCGCTGCACGAGGTATTCCGGACCACGCGTGACATCGATGATGTATTCGCCCGGCGGAAGCCTGAGCCGTTCGCCGTCGGCGCGATAGACCTGCGGGTGGAAGGAGAAGTCCGGGGCGAGGCGTTTGTACTTCGCAGGGTAGATGCGTTCCTGACGGTCGCGGATATGGAAAGAGGCTGTGGTCGGCGTGCCGTCCTCGTCGAGCACGCGCAGCGTCACATCTTTCGAAGGAAGGCAGTTGAAGAGGACGGACACGTCGTTGCGAAAGCCTATGTCCTGCGACCCCTGCCCGACGTTGAAACTCACCTGCGCCTCGCGCCGCCCACGGTCGCGGCTATAGAGTTGGATGATGCGATACTCGTGCAGCAGTCCGGACAGGCGAGGTTCGAGCGGTTGTTTATCGAACATCGAAAGATCGAGCCAGCGGTTTACCACCTCGCTCGGTTTGATCCTCTGCGTAGGCCGTGGGTCGAGGCTGAACCCGCCCGGAATCGTCGCGCTCTGACCGCGCGCGTAGACGGGCAGCGCGTTCGGACTCGCGGCCTTGAGTTGCGCCGTCACGCCCGCCTCGTTACGCACCCTGACGAGGAACGAACGCCAACCCTTTTCGACGAGCGTGGCTTCGGCACGCCCGCGCGTGACGCGCACGCGGCTCTCCGGGCTGATCTCGACGAGGAAGAGACTGCGCGCGTCGAGCACCTCGCGGATTCCCTTGAGCGCGAGCGCAACATCCTCCTGCTCCGAGGCGCGTTCGAGCGCCGCGCGTTCGGCGGGGCTGAACGGCTCGCCGAGATACTCCAACGCCTCGACCAGACGCCTCACCTGTGCGGCGAGCGGCTGGAGATCGAAGCCCGCGTCATCCGCCGCGCGTTTCGCACCGGCAGACGAAGCGGGCGCGGCGACGGCTTGGACGACGGCAAACAGCGAGAGCGCGCAACTCAACGCCAGCAAGAGCGCGCAACTCAACGCGCGCAGACGCACCAGCGCGATTTCACAGAGGGTACTGCCGGGATGCTTCATGGCTCCTCTTAACGTTCGAGAAGGTTGACTTCCCTCACCTGCGTCTTTCCGCCCCGTTCGCCCGTGAGCAGGAGCGTCTTGATCTCCCAGGGGTTGATCTGCGCCCTGTGGTTGACGCCGCGCGCTGCGCTCTCAAGCGTGAACCCGGTGGCTTTGCCCGCGCGCTCCTGCACGCGGACGATGGTGCCCTCGCCGCTCTCCGCGCGTTTCAACGAAAGCAGCGTAACGCTGCCCGGCGAGAGGCGGAAGAATGAACGCTCCCACGGTTCAGTCCCTTCGTGCGCGGAGTCCGTCACGTATTCGGCGGGCGTCTGCATCTCTTCGGCCAGACGGTCGAGTTCGAGCGCGGCGAGATCGCCCTTGCCGCGTACGAGCCAGAAGCGACGCTCCTGCCTGCCCTGGTCCTGCCACGCGCCGTGGTCGTTGTGCGGCACCTGATGCGGGTCGTGGCGCGCGAAGGGGGCTGAGCGGATGAGGATGGTGCGCAGCAATCCCTGCTTGCAGTCGTAGCTGTAGGTGGAGTTGTTGACGAGGCCGAGCGTGTGCTGCTCGCCGCCGATGCGTCCCTCGACCGCCACCCAATCCTGATAAGGTTCCTCGTCGCCCGTGGGCGCGCGCTCGGCGACCGCGCCGGGCACTCTGGCGAACGTGCGCGGGGCGTTGAACGCCGTCGGCACTTCGAGTTTCAAGATCTGCTCGCGCTCTTGCCAGTCTATGTGGAAGCGTAGTTCGATGGCGTCAATCGCTTTGAACTGCGCGATGTCGAGCACGATCTCGGAGTTGCGCCAGCGTGCGCGCTGGCGTATGACGCGCGTGACCGCGCCGTCCTCGATCTGCTGCGTGGAGACGAAGACGGGGCGACCAATCTCCGCGCGATACCTCGTGATGCCGTGCCCCCACGTGTCGCTCGGGTCGCCGATGACGACGAGGCCGATGGGCGCGGCCAGCAACTCTTTGCCGTCCGCAGACTTGAGCGAGGAGATGCCGAAGCCCTCGTCGTTGACGGAGAAAAAGTTGTTGTAAGGCGCGGTTTCGGGCGGCGTGCCGTGCACCACTTCAAAGACCTTGTAGCCGCACGCGGGCAAGTCCACCCACGCCGAGATGCGTGGGTACACCTGCGTCATGCTGTCAGACGGGCGGAACTGGAGCGGCACTTTCTGCCCGTCTTTCGTTTCGAGATGCGTGATGGGGACGACGCCCGCAGGGACGGGCACCCAGGGGTTCGAGCCGGGGTTCCGCTCCGTGTGATATTCAACGAGACACTTGCGCGGCCACGGCAGCGGGTTGAAGGCGAAGACCGCGCCCTCTCTGACCGTGCGCGTGTCCACGCGCCGCGCGATGGCTTCGAGAGCCTCGACCATGTTGGTCTGCGCCGTGTCGCAGGCCGCGCCCAACTGGTCGCGCGCGTCGCGGTAGGCCGTGTAGAGCGCGGTTCCGGCCATCAGGTCGTGAAACTGGTTGAAGAGAACTTTGCCCCACGCGGCGGCATACTCCTCCGCAGGGTAGCGTTGGCCGACGCCGAGGCTGGCCGCGTGTGAGATCGTCTCGGCCTGTCCGAGCCAACGTTCGGCGCGGCGGTTGATCTGTTTGATCTCGCCGTGCGCCGAATAGACGCCGCGCGAGTGGTATTGAAGTTCGCTTGAGACGACGGGCAGGGTCGCGGCGGCGGGCGACGCTTCGACCGCCTTGAAGAACTCGCCGACCGTGCTCCAGCGCAGTTCCGGCAGCGACGTGTCTTTCTGCATCTCCGTCACCTGTCGAATCTGCTCCTTCGTCACGGAGCCGCCGTGATTGCCGACGCCGAGAAAGTATGCGGCGTGTTCGAAGCCGGGCGCGAAGTTATTCTCGGCGGCGTCTGGAATGCGGTTGGCCGCCATGCTGTAGCCGCGCCGGATTCTGAGGGCGAGCACGCGCGAGCCGTCCGGCGACTCCCACCAGAACAGGAGCGGCAGTTTCATCTCGTTCTCCTGCGGGCGCATGAAGACGTAATAACGATAGCCCGCGCGCCGCAGGATGGACGGCAGCCCCGCCGGGTGGCCGAACGAGTCGGGGTTGAAACCGATCTGGATGTCAACGCCGAAGGCGCGTTGAAAATAGTTCTTGCCGTAGAGACAGTGGCGCACGAGGCTTTCGGTCGAAGGGATGTTGCAGTCGGGTTCGACCGGCCAGCCGCCGACGAGTTCCCAACGCCCCTCGCGCACGCGCTCTTTGATCTCTGCGAACATGCGCGGGTCGGCACGTTCGACCCACGCGTAATGTGCAGAGGAAGAGTGGCTGTAACGAAAGTCGGGCGTCTCGCGCATCCGGTCGAGCGCGCTGCGCATCGTGGTGAGCACGGTGTTCGAGCCGTCGCGCCAAGGCCAGAGCCACGCGGCGTCAATGTGCGAATGGCCGATGAGGTGCAGCACCTTTCGCCGCGCGAGGCTCTGCTGCGCGCCGCCCGCCGCTCCCGTCCTCTGCGTCGCCTGCGCGAACGCGGGAAGATGCAGCGCGGCGACGCCCCCCAGAGCCGTCGCGCCCGTCAGCAGAAAATGCCTGCGCGAGAAACCTGCCTGCCCGTCCGACGCGTCCGTCATCTCTTCGCTTCCCCGCTCTCGTTTAAGATTCAAGTTGTCCCAGAGCCTCGTCAATGTAAATGCACCAGACGTGCAGCAGCATCAGGTGAACTTCCTGCACGTGCGCCGTCTGGTCGCTCGGCACAGAGAGGACGTGATCGGCTGTGCCGCCGACGAGTCCCGCGCTGCCGACGACCGCGATGGTCACCGCGCCGCGCCGCCGTGCCTCTTCAAGTCCGCGCCTCACGTTCTCCGAACGCCCGCTCGTCGTGAAGCCGACGGCCACGTCGCCCGGTGCGACGAGAGCGCGCACCTGTCGTTCGAAGAGCATGTCGTAGCCGAAGTCGTTGGCGATGCAGGTGACGGTGCCCGCGTCGCTCGCCAGAGCGATAGCCGGGAAGGGCTGGCGCGTGGCCTTGAAGCGACCGAGCAGTTCGCCGACGAGGTGGCTCGCCTGCGCCGCGCTCCCGCCGTTGCCAAAGGCGATCACTTTGCGCCCTGCGCCGAGCGCGCTGACCAGTGCGCGGGCGGCCTCTTCCGCCGGTTCCGCCAGTTGCGTGATGCTCTCTTCTATCACGCGTTGATGCGCAGCGAAGTGCTCCGCGATGCGACCCGATTTTATCTCCATCTAACGCTTTCTCGCCTGACGGCAACCCTAGTCTCTTAACTAGTCGCTTGAGGATTGTTTTAATGAACTGTGTTTAAGACCCGGTGGGAATGTTCTCGATGCGGCACAATATACCAGACCCCGGCGACAGGCCGACAAAGAATTTTCCCACAAGGACAAAACGCCCACGGCTTTAACGCGTCGCACGCCTGCTCCACTTCTTCCAGAGCGCGGCGTCTTCCAGCATCTTGATGTAGACGCCGCCAACGACCGAGCGCGCCTGAAAGCCGCGCTGCTTGCCGTCGAGCGTCCCGTACCAATCCGTGAGCGGCACGCGGTCGGGCGTCTCGTTAACAAATTTGTAGAGCGGAGCGACGAAGGAACGAAACTCTTCCGGCGACCCTGAGAGCGTCGCCGTCCAGATGATCCAGTCTAACTTCGTGTAGCTTTCCCGACTGTCGAGAGGCAGGCCGTAGCGGTTCTGCTTCGTCCGGTAGAAGTCGAGTTCGCGGCGCGCGACCTGCGGCGGAAAGAGATTCAGGCCGAGCAGTCTGTCCCACACGAGATTATATTTCTGGCTCCAGGTGCCGGGCTTGTCGAAGGCCAGACGGTAATGGTCGCCGTCGTCCGCCAGCTTGACCCAACGCGCGGCCATCTCTTCGGCGAGACGGCGGTAAGTCCTGCCTTCCGTCTTCCTCCCGGTCAGGTCTGCGAGCAGGGCGTAGCTGCCGAGAGCGAGAATCGCTTTCAGAGAGAGGTTGGTGTTGTGCGCGAGATGCCCTGCGAAGTCGTCCGTGCTCAACTGGTTCTCCGGGTCCATGCCCTTGTCGCGCAGGTACTCCGCCCAGCGTGTGAGCAGCGGCCAGTAACGGTCTGCGAAGCGCGCGTGGCCGTCGGCGCGTGCGAGCGCAGCCGAGAGCAGCAGCATGTTGCCGCTCTCTTCAACCGGCATCTGGTCTACTTCCGAAGTTTCCCTGCCGCCGTAAGTTTGACCGTTGGCAAGCGGGTAAGTGCCGAGGTCGTGCGGCGCGAAGGGGAAACGCCAGCGGGGCGAAGCGGCGTAGTCGAAGACGGGTTTGAGTTGCGCTTCGAGCAGGCGCGGGTTGAAGAGCAGGAAGAAGGGCGCGGACGGGTAGGTTACGTCAACGGTGGCGATTGAGCCGTTGCTGTAGTTCTCTTTGGAGAAGAAGAGCGGCGTGCCGTCCCAGTCCGCCGCGAGCTTGTGCGCGGCGATGGTCTGGCGGAAAGCGAGCGCGGCGAGGCGCGCGTATTCCTCGCCCCCGGCGCGCCTGAGGTCGGCCATCAGTTCGGCGTCGAAGGCTTCGCTGCGCCGCTTCAACGCTTCGTAATCGCGCGCCGCCGCCTGCAACATCGCACCGGCCTCGACGCCGTCGCGTCGCCAGTAAGGGCGCAGGCGGCGGCGGAAATATTCGACGGAGTACAGGTCGTCGTAGGCCAGCATCAGGTGACGCGAGACGGGCGCGGCGGCGACCTCGCCGAGATCAAACGTCGTCGCCAGCACCGGCATCTCTTCGCGTGCCAT
This sequence comes from Pyrinomonadaceae bacterium, assembly GCA_036399115.1. GTDB lineage: Bacteria > Acidobacteriota > Blastocatellia > Pyrinomonadales > Pyrinomonadaceae > JAIVJZ01. The sequence goes on from DASWNS010000271.1 coordinate 13,555, forward strand.
GCGCGGCATACGCATGTCGTCCGAATCGGGCAGCGCGCCCGTCGCGGCAAAACTGTTGCGCGCCGTCTGGTTCCACGCGATCACGTCGGAGGCTGTGTGAGCGGCGGAGGCCGGGACGGATAGATGCAGGTAACCCCAATCGATCCGCAGGTCGTCGCCCGCGCGCTCCAACACCGGCTGCGCCTGAGAACCGAAGGTGAGCACACGCAGGCCGCCGACCTTCGGGCGCGACCAGACGACCTTTTCATAAGTCGTGTTGACGGCGAACTCCGCCGTGCAGTCGAAGTAGAGCGAGACACGGTGACTGCGCCCGTCAACCGCCCACGCATCCCACGTCAGGTACGTCACGGGACGCGCCAGCACTTCGAGATCGTCCGGCAGCAGCGGACTCATAAACGTGAGACGAAGCCGCACGCCTTCGGCCTCAAACTCGTAGAGGGTGCGCGTCGGGAGCACTTCGAGGCGCACCTGCCGCATCGGCGCGGGCAGACGGCTGTAGGACTGCCCCATGAAGCGGTGAGGCTTCCCGTCAATCCGCGCCATGCCGACCATCCCGTGCGGCGCGCCCGTCCAGTGCTTCGTGCGTTCGTCGGCCAGCGCGTCGCTTGTAGACCAGACGCTGAAGTAAGGGTCGTGCGTGACGAGCGGGACGGCGGGCGGGCGCAGTAGCGGCGGCGGCACGAGAGCTTGCGCCGACGTTTGAACGACGAAGAGGGCGACGAGGCAACAGGCGACAGGGGCGCGAACGCGCGTTCGTGCAGGCATGGCTTGAAACTTTCGGGATGGGAGGACGTGTCGAAAGAGCCTGTGGAACATAGAGAAAGTGGAGAACGTGGAGAACGTGGAGAACGTGGAGAACGTGGAGAACATAGTTCGGCTCATGTGGCAGCGGGGGCGAAGGCAGCGGGGACGAAGGTTGGACGCGTTCATCGTGTGGCCTGCCCGCCCTGCGTCTTACCGGCTTGATCGGCGAGCACGGCCAGCAGCAGCACGACGCCGAGCGCGATCCGCTGCATGTACGGGTCAACCCCGGCGAGGTTCAGACCGTTGTTGAGAACGCCGATGAAGACCGCGCCCCACAACGTCCCGATGACGCTGCCGCGTCCACCCGTCAGAGACGTGCCGCCGACGACGGTGGCCGCGATCACGTCCAACTCGTATTGCAGCCCCGCGTTCGGCACGCCCGCGCCGAGCCGCGACGCGAGCACCAGACCGGCCAAGCCCACCAGCAGCCCGTTCAACACGTAAGGGAGAAAGGTGAAGAGTTTCGTGTTGACGCCCGCGTGGAAAGCGGCGCGCGGGTTGCCGCCGAGCGCGTAGATGTAACGCCCGAAGACCGTCCGCGTTAAGAGCACCCACCCGGCGGCGAAGACGACGAACATGATGATCACCGGCACGGGCAGACCGAGCACGCGCTCGCGCCCGACGAAAGCGAAGGCCGCCGGGAGGTTACTGATGGAGCGACCGCCCGTGATGGTGAAGACCAGCCCGCGACAGATCGTCAGCATGGCGAGCGTCGCCACAAACGGCGGCACGCGAAACTGCGCGACGACGAAGCCGTTAAAGATTCCCACGCCCACGCCCACGCCGAGCGCGGCGACCGAACCGAGGATGACCGAACCCGTGCTCCCGCCCGCCGCCGCGATCATCGCCGCCACCACCCCCGCGAGCGCGACGACCGATCCGACCGAGAGGTCTATGCCGCCCGTCAGGATCACCATCGTCATCCCCACGGCGAGGATGCCCGTGATGGCGATGGAGAGCGCGATGTTGATCAGGTTCGGCACGGAGAAGAACTCCGGCTTGATCAAGGCGAACACCACCGACTCGATCAGGATGGCGAAGACGATCACGTACTCCGTGACGCGCCCCCACTCAGAGACGCGAGCGCGCAGCCCGACGCCCTTCTCCGTTGTCACTTGGCTCATTTAATGTCCGCTGTCCGGTTGGAAGATGCTCTGGTGAACGCCGGTTCCGGCGCGCGTGATGCTCTATTGTCCGCCTGACGCTTTCAGCGATTCGGCGTCGACGATCTTGACGGGGACGGAGATGCTCGCGGGCGACTGCCCGCCGCTGAAGTGTGTGCGAATCACCTCGATGGTCTTCGCGCCGAGGTCGCGCGGCTGTTGCGCCACGTCGGCCTTGAGTTGACTGCCGCGCTGGATGGCCTTGACGGCTTCGGGCGTCGCATCGTAGCCGACGATGACGAGATCGCTGCGCCCGCGCGCTTCGGCTGCGGAGAGCGCGCCGAGCGCGCTGTCGTCGTTGATGCCGAAGATGGCCTTGATGTCGGAGTTGCCCTGCAACATGTCCTCCGCCGCCTTGAGCGAACGGTCGCGCACGCCCCCGCCGTTCAGCACGGCGACCACTTTGACGTTCGGGTGTTTCGCCGCGAGTTCCTCCTTGAACCCGTTCTCACGATCCAGCCCCGTCTGCACCTCCTGCTGCCCGATGATGCCGACGCTGCCCGCGCCGCCGATGGCGCGCGCGATGAAGTCTGCGGCGAGCCGCCCGCCCGCGAGATTGTCCGAGGCGACGTGCGAGACGACGCGCCCGCTCTGCGCGGCGATGTCCGCCGTGAAGACGGGGATGCCCGCGTTGTTGGCCTGCTCGATGGCGGGGCCGATGCCTTTCGAGTCTGCGGGACAGACGATGATAGCGTCCATCTTCTGCACGACGAAGTTTTCGATCTGCGACTGCTGCTTGGCGAGGTCGAAGTCACCGGAAGTAACCGTCAGTTGATAACCCTGCTTATCGGCGGCGTCCTTCAAGCCCGCTTCGAGGTCGCGATAAAACTCGTGCTCTCGCGTCAGCAGCGTAACCCCGATGCGCTTAGTTGAAGAAGAAGAAGAAGAAGCGGAGCCGCCCTGATCGGTGCGCTGGCAACCGGCCATGAGCGAGAAGGCTGCGAGCAGCAGTGATAGACAGGCGAGACGTACAAACGATCTCATTATGTGTTAGGTAGACCTTTCAAGAAGGGTGAAAAGAGTGCATAGAAAATCATAAAGTCGTGGAGATGTCAAAACGAATCTTCTACCGCGCACGCCTGCGCCTCCACTTCTCTGCCTTCCGGCGCGCGGCTCAACTACCCCTGACGACAGTTGCGACTCGCAACGGAGCGAGTATAATCCCGCGCCGCCACGCGTTGTCGCCAGACGCTTTTTTGCTCCCGGCGGAACAGTCGCCGCAGAGGGAGTTTGCGCTTTAGGCAGCTCCCGTCAATTAAAACTAACTCGATTCGGAAACTCGCCCTGTCAGGCCATATGAAGAAAAGAAAGATCGTGCTCATTCACACGTCGCCCGCCGCCATCGCTCCGCTGATGCGGTTCTACAACGACGCCGCGCCGGAGTTGGAGATCACTAACCTGCTGGACGACGGGCTGCTGCGCCTGCTTGCCTCTAAGGAGCACGCGACTGTCGAAGAGCGTCTGGCGGAGATGCTCGAAGTCGGCGTCCGCACTTACGGCGCGGAGTTGGTCATGGTCACCTGCTCGTCAGTCACGAAGGGGATGGTCGAGAGACTCGCGCCGCTCTTCGATCTGCCGCTCTTGAAGATAGACTACTCGTTGGCGCGCGAGGCCGTCAGCGCGAGACGACGGAGGATCGGTCTGGCGGCCACCTTCCCGCCCACCGTCGTTCCCACTTCTCAACTCATCTCGGAGGCGGCAGAGGAGGCGGGCGCGGCAGTCGAGATCATTCAGGAAGTAGTACCGGGCGCATACGACGCGCTTCTGGCGGGCGACGAAGAGGCGCACGATGAACTGCTCTGCGCCGGAGTCGAGCGGCTCGCCGCCGGAGGCGTGGACGTGATCGTGCTGGCGCAGATTTCTATGGCGCGCGTCCTGCCCCGGCTCGAAGGAAGGGTGGCAGTGCCCGTGCTGTCGAGTCTGCACACCAGCCTGAGCGCGATCCGCGCCGCGCTTAAATAGAATAGATGACGAGCGACTCTCCAACGCTTTCACACGACGCGCCCGTGCACGACATCGAACGCCTCTTGTTCGCGGCGGTGGCCGACGACGACACGGGCGCGAGCGATCTGGCGGGAATGCTGGCGGGACAGGGCGTGCGCACGCTCCTGGTTCTGGACTTGCCCACGCCCGCGCAGTTTGCCGGATGGACGCGCGGCTACGAGGCGGTGGTGCTGGCCGAAGGGACGCGCAACCTCGCGCCCGCGCTGGCCTATGAACGGACGCGCGCGGCCATACGGCTTTTGCAGACGCGCTGCCCGCGCCTCTTTCAACTCAAATACTGTAGCACCTTCGATTCAACCGCCGAGGGGAACATCGGCGCGGCGATTGATGCCGCCCTCGACGAACTCGCGGAGGAGTTCACCGTCGCCCTCCCCGCCCTGCCCGTCAACGGTCGCACCACTTATCAGGGTTATCACTTCGTCCGTCAACAACTGCTGAGCGACTCTTCCATGCGCAACCACCCGCTCACGCCGATGACCAACCCGAACCTGATCGAACTCCTCGGCCAACAGACGAAGCGACGCGTGGGACTCGCTCCTTATCAGGTCGTGCGCGAGGGCGCGGGCGTGCTGAAAAAGCACCTGGACGAACTGCGCGCGGGCGGCTTCCACGTCGCGCTGGTGGATTGTCTCGACGACGAACAACTGGAACAGATCTGCCGCGCGGTGGCCGACCTTCGCCTCATCACAGGCAGTTCCGCCTTCGGGATGAAGCTGCCCGCCATCTGGCGCGAGCGCGGCTTACTCGAACGGCAGGCCGCGCCTCTCCCGCCGCCTCCGCGCACGGAGAGCGACGCGGGCTGCCTGCTCGTCGCCGGTAGTTGCTCGGCGGCCACTTTGCAGCAGAACGCCTGGGCGGCGGAGCAAGGCATCCGTGTACGACAGATCGCTCCTCCACGCCTGCTGAACGGGGAACCGGAGCGGGCAGAGATCATCGCGGAGGCACGCCGCGAGTTGGCTGCCGGAAGGCACTACCTGCTGACCACCTCCGGCGCAGCGGCGGAAGTGCGAGAGGCGCAGGCGTGGGGAGCCGCGCGCGGTCTAACCGTCCCCGCGCTCGGCGAGTCGCTGGCCTACGCTTTGGCGGAACTCGTGCTGGAAGTGCTCGAAGGGCAGACGCTCGGCGGCTTGATCCTGGCGGGCGGCGAGACTTCCGGCGCGGTGTGCAGGCGACTCGAACTCGGCGCGATGCGCGTGGGACAGAACATCGAACCGGGCGTGCCGCTCTGCTATTCGCTCGGACGTTTCCGCCTGCCTCTCGTTCTCAAGTCGGGCAATTTCGGAAGTCCCGATTTTTACGGGAAGGCCACGCGCGCCGTAGCACGCAGCGGCGAATATCTGACGATCTAACCTGCGTCGTCAGGCCGCGCGTCGCACTTGCCCTTGCGCGACGCGCTAGCGTGCGACTCCCGTGCCCGCGAAAAATTTGTAGATGGTCGTCGAGTTGAAATGTCCGCCCTTGCGCAGCACGGTCGTGGGGAAGTCGGGCTTGTTCGGCGAGTCGGGAAAATGCTGCGTCTCCAGACAGAAGCCCTGCCGCGCGCCGTAAGCCTTGCCGCCCTTGCCGATCATCGTGTTCTCAAGATAGTTGCCGGTGTAGAGTTGCATCCCCGGCTCCGTCGTCCAGACTTCCAGCACGCGCCCCGTAGAGGGTTCGCTCACCGTCGCCGCACGCCTGAGCGCGCCTGCCCGCCCTCTGATGACGAAAGTGTGATCGTAGCCGTTGCCGAACTTCAACTGCTCGTCGTCCTGCGCGATGCGCGCCCCGATGGCCTTCGCAGCGCGGAAGTCGAAGGGCGTGCCCGCGACGCTTCGCAGTTCACCTGTCGGGATGGATTTCGCGTCCGCCGGAAGGAAGCGGTCGGCGTCGATGGTGAGGTGGTGTTTGAGTATGTCGCCGTTGCCCTGTCCCGCGAGATTGAAGTAGGCGTGGTTCGTGAGGTTGACGACCGTGTCGCGGTCGGTGGTCGCAGAGTAGTCCATACGCAATTCGTTTTTCCCGGTCAGCGTGTAGACGACTTTGACGGAGAGGTTGCCGGGATAGCCTTCCTCGCCGTCTTTGCTGAGGTAGGTCAACTCAACCGCCGCGCCGTCGCGCGATGCGAACGGCCTCGCCTTCCAGACGACTTTATCGAAGCCCTTGAGGCCGCCGTGCAGGTGGTTCTCGCCGTTGTTGACCGCCAGTTTGTACTCCTTGCCGTTCAACGCGAAACGGCCTCTGGCGATGCGATTGGCGTAACGGCCAATGACCGGCCCCACGTAGAAGGTGGATTGGCGATAGCCTTCGAGAGTGTCGTAGCCGAGCAGCACGTCTGCGAAGCGTCCTTCCCGGTCGGGCACTTTGAGCGAGACGACGGTTGCGCCGTAGTTGGTGATCTTCGCTTCAACCCCCTGACGGTTGGTGAGCGTGTAGAGTTCAACCTGCTGTCCATCCACTCGACCGAACGCCTCCGCGTGGACAGGTTTGGGTCTTCGCTGGAAGCCGCACAGCAGCACGACGGCAGACGCCAGCATCAATATAGTTATCCCTTTGCGCTTCATCTTGGTTTGCTTAGTCTCCTCACGAATGACTTTTTTGTTATGAATCAGGCCGGTGGCCGGAAGTTCGCGCGGGTCTTTTGCACCGGGGAACCGGGCGTGGCCGCACATCATAACCGAGTTCAACCGAACTCGCCAAAGTGGCTCGCGGCGACGCGCGTGCAAGCCTCCCCCGAAGGCTATCTCGTGCACGGCTTTGCGACGAGGCGTTTTGGTATGAGAGTATACGCGGCAATTTGGAGGAAGGCGGGAGAGTTGCTCCTGCTCCCCCTGTAAAGTTGATCTCGGTCGCGGCGCATTGGCGGCATCGTCGCCGTCGCACCACGCCGCCCGCGTTACAGGGGGCGCGAAAAATTTCCGTCCGGCGCACGCGCTTTCCGTCGCTCAGTGATATTATCGGCGGCGCATGAAAATGGCACGCAGCGCATCACGGCAGCGATCAGTGAGCTGTCAGGACGCGCACCCGGTTATAAGTTAAACCGAAGGACGCGCGCCATCCCATCAAAGTCATACCGAATTTAAACAATTTAACTTTAGGAGACGCACATGAAACTTAGTACCCGCACGGCACTTGTCAGCTTAACGCTCCTGTTAACTCTCTCGGCCTGCCAGCAGAACAGCACGCAGACCGGAGGCGGAGGTCAAGCGTCAGGCCAGGGCGGCAAGAAATTCGCCTTCGTGACCAACAACGCCTCCGACTTCTGGACTATCGCGCGACGCGGAACCGAGAAGGCCGACGCGGAGTTAGCGGATGTGACCGTAGAGTTTCGTATGCCGCCTGACGGCACGGCTGCGGACCAGAAGCGCATCGTGGACGACCTGCTGGCGAAGGGGATCGACGGCATCGCCATCTCTCCGGTCGACCCGGCCAACCAGACGCAACTGATCAACGACACAGCCCGGCAGGCTCTCGTCTTCACGCAGGACTCGGACGCACCGCAGAGTGATCGCGCGGCTTACGTCGGCACGGACAACATCGCCGCCGGTCGTCAGGCCGGAGAGTTGATTAAAGAGGCCATTCCCGAAGGCGGGCGCATCATGCTCTTTGTCGGCAAGTCCGATGCGCGCAACGCGCAGGAGCGCACGCAGGGGATCAGGGAGTCGCTGCAAGGTTCCAACGTCGAGATCATAGACGTGCGCACGGACGACACCGACCGCGTGCGCGCAAAATCCAACGTCTCCGACACGCTCGTCAGATACCCGGAGGTGAAAGCTCTCGTCGGCTTGTGGAGTTATAACGGACCGGCAATCGTGAACGCCTTGAAGGAGTCCGGGAAGACGGGTCAGGTCAAGATCGTCGCCTTCGACGAAGAGGACGAGACGCTCGCAGGGGTGCGCGACGGCTCGATCTACGCGACGGTCGTGCAGCAGCCTTTCGAGTTCGGCTATCAGGCCATCAAGATGATGGCGCAGGCGGCCAAAGGCGACCGCAGCGGGATTCCGGCGGACAAAAAGGTCATCGTCCCCACGCTCATCATCAAGCGCGACGGCATCGAAGAGTTCCAACGCAAGATCAACGGGCTTCGCGGCAGAAGCTAACTTAAGTTCTCCGCGCGCCCTCAAGTGTAGGCTGCGTCTTTTGTGTCGAGCGCTGTTTGATCAGGCATTCGACACCGCAGGCGCACAGCCCACATGAGCGGGGCGCGCGGAGAGTGACACCCGGTGGCAAACTTATACCGGGCGCAACGGGTTTGAGACTATGACTCAGATTCTCAAAATGCAGGGCATCGAAAAACGCTTCGGGGGCGTGCATGCTTTAAAGGGCGTTGACTTCGACATCTCTGCGGGCGAGGCCGTCGCGCTCGTCGGCGAGAACGGCGCGGGCAAATCTACGCTGATGAAAATTCTCGGTGGCGTGCACCAGCCCGATGCCGGGAGCATCTCGATTGACGGCGCGCCCGCACAAATCCACTCCGTCGCCGACGCCATCCGCCACGGCGTCTCCTTCATCCATCAGGAACTGAACGTGCTCGACAATCTGGACGTGGCGGCCAACGTCTTTCTCGGGCGCGAGCCGGTGCGCGGCGGCTTTCTCAACCTGATCGACCGCAGACGCATGTACGCGGAGACGAAGGTGTATCTGGATCGTCTCGGCCTGCACGTGCCGCCCGACACGCCGCTCAGTAAGCTCTCCATCGCGCAGCAGCAGTTGGTCGAGATCGCAAAGGCGCTCTCGTTGAACGCCCGCCTGCTCATCATGGACGAGCCGACTTCGAGTTTGACCCTGACGGAAACCGACCGCCTGCTCGCACTCGTCAAGGAGTTGAAGGCGCAGGGCGTCGCCGTCATCTACATCTCGCACCGTCTGAGCGAGGTGGAAGAGATTTCGGATCGCGCAGTGGTCTTGCGCGACGGCGCGAACGCCGGGAGCCTTGCGCGCAAAGAGATCACGCACGACCAGATGGTCAAGATGATGGTCGGGCGCAACCTCGACAATTTCTACCGCCAGCCGACGGGCGCGGTCAGTTCCGGCTACTTGCAGGTCGAGCGTCTGCGCACGAGCCGTTACCCGCAACAGACGATCTCTTTCTCCGTCGGCAAAGGCGAGATTCTCGGTCTGGCCGGGCTGGTCGGTTCGGGGCGCACAGAGGTGGCGGAGGCGATCTTCGGCGTTGACGGCGCGAGCGACGCGCAGATCACGCTCGACAGCCGCCCCTTGCGCGTCCGTTCGCCGCGCGACGCGATCCGGCACGGCATCTACCTGATCCCCGAAGACCGACGCCACGCCGGACTCATCACCGACATGATGATTCGTGAGAACGTCACCCTGCCCGCTCTCGAACGCTACGCCTCCGCCGGGCTTGTCTCCTTCGAACGCGAGCGCACGGCGG
>DASWNS010000272.1:0-1730 GCA_036399115.1 Pyrinomonadaceae bacterium
CCCGCGCGCCAGAGACGAAATGGCCTGCCTGCCCGAACAACTGCGCGGCCACGAATATTACAGAGACGACGAGGAACACGGAACGATGAATGATGAATGAAAAGCAGGAGCCGGAATTCAGCACACCGGACTCAGAAGCAATCGAACCCCGGCGCATGCTCGTCTTCTGACTCCCGTATTCTGAACTCTGTATTCCCTTTCATCATTCATCGTTCATACTTCATCATCTAATTTTTTATGAGCGAGAACAAGACAGACAAAGAATTGGCTTTCCTGCACGACCTCTACATCGCGCCCGACTGGGGCGAGCGGTTCGCCGGATTGATGGATGAACATGTGCAGTTGCCGAAGACGGGGCACGCGCTCTACGTCGCGGCGGGCACGGGCGGGCATGCGCTTGCGCTCAAGGAACGCGCGGGAGAAGACCTGACTTTGATCGGAGTTGACGAGAGCGAGGCGCGACTCACGCTCGCGCGGGCGAAAGCGGCGGCGACGAAATTGAATGAAGTGACGGAGTTTCGCGCGGCGCAACTCGAAGCGTTGGCCTTCGAGGATGAGCAGTTCGATCTCGTAGTTGGCGATGCGTCGCTCGTAGCGGTGGAACGCCTGCCGGAAGTGCTGGCCGAGATGGTGCGCGTCGCCGCGCCGGGCGCGACCGTGGCCTTGACGCTGCCGACCGCTTCGAGCTTCGGAGAGTTCTATTCGATCTACTGGGAAGCCCTGATGAACGCGGAGATGCTCGAAGAGTCGCGCATCGTGGAACAACTCATTCAGGAACGCCCGACCGTCAGCGACATCGAAACGCTGGCCGCCCGCGAGGGTCTGGACCTCGTTCGCTCCTGGACGAACATCGAAGAGTTCGACTACGCCTCGGGCGAAGAATTTCTCAATGCCCCGCTCGTCAAAGATCACCTCTTGAAGAACTGGCTCGAACCGCTCGACGAAGATGAAGCCGCGCTCGCACGCGTCCTCTCGGAAGTCAGGCGCATCATTGACGCGGAGCGCGACGAGTCGGAGTTTGCGCTGACGATCAAGGCCACACTCGTCGTCGGGCAAAAGACCGAGTAGACGCCTTTCCCTGTCGAACGGAAGAGCCGCCGGAGTCGTTTTGAGCGACCACGGCGGCTCTAGTCTTAATATTCAAACGTTTGGGAGAATTGTTTAGCGCGGCTTGTTGGCGGTGTACTTGTCGGTCGAGAGTTCGTCTTCTCTGAGGTTCGACTCGGCGGCGCGGAGGCGTTCGCTGCGGCGTGCCGCTTCGATACGCGCTTCCTCGTCGGCTTCGTCGAGGCCATCTTTGAAGGCTCGCTTGCTCTGTCCGATAGCCTTGGCGAGTTGGGGCAGGCGGCTCGCGCCGAAAAGGACAAAGACGATCAGGAGGATGATCAGAAGTTCCTGCGTCCCGAATCCGATAGCTAGTGTGATCTCATGCATCGCTTAAATTCCTTTACAGATAAACGTCTAGTGTCAGCCAAAAAAGATCTCGCTCGCGCCGCTATTCGCCCGACTCCCCGTTGTCGGATTCATAAAAAAGATACTTGCGCCACGTCTGGTCGGCGCGTCCGAGATAACGCATGATCTGGCGGCTCACGTGCAACGAGAAGCCGCGCGGGTGGCGAATCAAGTGCATCTTCGCTTCCTCGGGGGTGCGGTTGCCCTTGCGGTGATTGCAGCGTTTGCAGCAGGCCACCAGATTATCCCACGTCGATTCGCCGCCGCGCGAGCGCGGA
>DASWNS010000273.1:0-16289 GCA_036399115.1 Pyrinomonadaceae bacterium
CTCATCCGAAATTAACGCCCAACCTCGTCAAGATGCTCCTGATGTACACGGCGCAGCCGCTCTCCGGCTTCAACATGTTCGAGCAGGGCGCAGGCCAACTCAACATTGAAGGCGCCGTCAGGCTCGCCAAACTCGTGCGCACCGACTTGTCGCCGCTCACTTCCGCCGGCTCTCCGCTCCTGACGACAGCCAACGCGCCTGTGCCGGAGACGACCATCGCGGGTCACAAGTTCAAATGGTCGCAAGGCTTGATCATGGGTCGCACGTTTGCCACCGGCTCAAACCTCGCGCTCAAGTATCAGAAGATCTACAGCACGGGCGTCATCTTCGGCGACAGCCTGATTTTCGGCGACGGAGTTATCTTCGGCGACCAGACGTTGCTCTCAAGCGGCGTCATCTTCGGCGACAACGTGCTCTTGAGCGACGGCGGAACTCTGGCGAGCGGCACGCCGCTGCTCAACGTTGATGCGCTCATCGCAGACGGCGTGATCTTCGGCGACGGGGTCATCTTTGGCGACGGCGTGATTTTCGGCGACGGAGTTATCTTCGGAGATAGTGCCTTGCGCGGCGATTCCATCACTCAGGCGCAATCGGCGAGAACAAGCGGTGATTTAACCTCCGCGATGGAGTTGGAGGTAGATACGGGCGTTGATTACATCGGGTACTAGGAAAAAATTGTCGCTCCACGCACTTTTGTTCGAGCCGTAGAAGTCTGTAGGAGTATAAGGAGACGCTCATGCCCCATTCAATTCAAGCCAGAGAGGCCACGCCCGCCGCGAAGAAGCAGACCCCCATCTCTTCTTCTGCGCCCGTCGCGCTCAGGCTACCTGAGATTCACACACTCGCCGACGCCCACTACGGGGAAGTTCTCACCTTTCTCGACGCGGTGCGTTCGGTTGACACCATTTTTATGAGCGGCCTCATCCGCGACAACGGCGTCGTCAGCGACTTCAATCGCGGCGCGTTCTACGGTTGCCGCGATGCGCAGGGACAACTCGAAGGCGTCGCGCTCATCGGCCACGCCACGCTCGTCGAAGCGCGTAGCGAAGGCGCGCTCGCGGCCTTCGCGCATCTCGCTAAAGAAGCGCAGGCGCACGTCATCGTCGGCGATCAAGAGAAGGTCGAGCGTTTCTGGAACCACTACGAAAAGGGCGGCCAAAAGCCGCTCCGCATCTGCCGCGAACTCTTCCTGGAGCAGCGTTGGCCGGTGGAGACTTTGACGGAGGCGGCGGCTTTGCGCCTCGCCACGCCGGAGGACCTCGAAGCAGTGATGGCGATCAACGCGCGGATGGCTTGCGACGAGAGCGGCGTCAATCCTTTAGAGACGGATGCGGAGGGGTTTCGCGCGCGGCTCGCGCGCCGCATCGAGTTGGGGCGCGTCTGGGTCTGGACTGACAGCACAGACGGGCGGCTGCTCTTCAAAGTCGACATCATGGCGGAAGTGCCCGGCTGCATCTATCTGGAAGGCGTCTACGTCCATCCCGAAGACCGCCGCAGAGGTTACGGGCGGCGCGCCCTCTCGCAACTCGGCAGGCACCTGCTCGCGCGCACGGAAACGCTCTGCCTCCTCGTCAACGAACAGAACAAAGACGCGCAGATCTTCTTCTTCAAAGCGGGCTACAAACTGCGCGCCTGCTTCGACACCATCTTCCTCCAGCCCAGAGCGGGCGAGAGCCACTAAGACTTGTTTGAAATCCTTTGCCCTGCCTCTTTGCGCCTGAACGCAGGTTTGAGGCTTGCTCCGGTATGAATCTCAGGTTCGGGCGCAAAGGAAAGAGACGAAAGCAAGCAGAGCGAGAGCCGTTTACCCTAACAAACTCCGAGAGGATTCCCCTGATGAACAGACAGCGTTTCGCTAAGCCTTTCATGTGGTCGGTCATCGCCGTGGGCGCGCTGGTGTGCCTCTATTCGATCTACCATCTGCCGCTCGGCTCGCTCGATCTGCTGTTTCTACTGCTCGCGTTCGCCACCGTCATCACCTCGCACATCACTGTGCCGATGCCCGGCGTCAACGGGCGCATCACCGTCTCCGAGACGTTCATCTTCCTCACGATGCTGCTCTACGGCGGCGCACCGGCCATCCTGCTGGCCGCGATTGACGGCTTCTGCTCGTCGCGTCTGATCAGCCGCAAGCCGATCACGCTCGGCTACAACGCCGCGCAACTCGCCATCTCCACCGGCATCACCGTCCTCATCGTGCGTTTCTTCTTCGGCAACGTCGTCAATCTCACGCACGGCGATTTCTCCGTCAACTTCCTCATCGCCGTCTGCATCATGGGCTTCGTCCAGCACATCTGCAATTCGCTGCTCGCTTCGATTGGGCAGGCTTTGAAACACGATCAATCGATCTGGCGCGTCTGGAGCAGGTATTGCCTGTGGACTTCGATGACTTACTTCGCGGGCGCGTCAGCCGCCGTCATCACGGCGAAACTCGTCGGCATGTTCGGCCCCTACGCGATCATCGCCACGACGCCCATCATCGCCAGCATCTACCTGAGCTATCGCACCTATCTCAAGAACATTCAGGTGATGGCGGCGGCGGCCAAGGCGGAGGCGGCAGCGGCGGCGCGCGCCGAAGCTGCCAAAGAGCAGGCCGCGCAGGCCGAACTCCACGTCGAAGAACTCTCGCACTACATCGCCGAACAGGAGCGCATCCGCGAGCAGTACACGCAGATCGAAAAGCTCTCCGCGCTCGGCGAACTCGCTTCGGGCGTTGCGCACGATTTCAACAACACGCTCGCCGGAATACTCGGTCGGGCGCAGTTGCTGCTGAACACGAACGACCCGGCGAAGATCGAGAGCGGCCTACAGATCATCATCAAGACGGCGAAGGACGGCGCGAAGACCATCAAGCGCATTCAGGACTTCGCACGCCAGCGTCGCGATCATGCCTTCTCGCCCGTCGCCGTGGATCAACTGCTGCTCGACGTGAGCGAGATCACGCGCCCGCGCTGGAAAGACCACGCGGAGGCCGCGAGCGTCCACATCAATCTCGAACTCAAGATCAACTCGAAAGCTCTGGTGCTGGGCGACGAGTCGGAGTTGCGCGAGGTGCTGGTCAACATGGTCTTCAACGCGGTGGATGCGATGCCCGCGGGCGGGACGCTGACGCTTGCCACGCGCGAGGTGGACGGGGCGGTGGAGATTTCCGTCGCCGACACGGGCACGGGGATGAGCGACGACGTGCGCTCGCGCATCTTCGATCCTTTCTTCACGACGAAGGGCAAGGCGGGCATGGGACTCGGACTCGCCGTGAGCTACGGCATCATCCGTCGCCATGAAGGCACGGTCGAAGTCGAGTCGGAGACGGGGCGCGGCACGAGTTTTCGCATCGCGCTGCCGTCCGCGAAGAACGCCGCGAAGCCGCAGCCGAACGCCGTGCAGGACACCCCGCAAACGACCCTCGCGAGAGAAGCGTTTCGCACGAAGTTTCTCGTCGTTGACGATGAAGAATCGGTGCGCGAACTCCTGCGCGACATTTTAGAGAAGGAAGGGCACGAGGTGACGATTGCCGCGAACGGGCGGGATGCGCTCGCGCTCTTTGCCGAGGCGCACTACGCCGCCGTGTTGATGGACGTGGGGCTTCCGGGCATGAGCGGTTGGGAACTGGCGCGCGCCATACGCGAACGCGACGAGCGCATCCCGCTCGCCATCATCACGGGCTGGGGCGAAGCCGTCGGCTCAAGCGCACAGCGCGCGGCGGGTGTTGACTGGGTGGTGGCAAAGCCTTTCACCGTCGAACAGATCACGCACATCGCACAGGAAGTCGCACGCAGGCGCGGGGGCGCGGCGGCAAAGACGGCGATGGCGACGCACGCTCAGACGGAGCACGCCGCCACCATCGTCGCCGCGTGAACTGCGCGGATTAACTGGCCGAAAAAAAACTCTCTCGTGCGGTAAGTCGGAGCTGAGCGACTTGCCGCACGAGAGAGTTTTTGCGTTGTCTGATGCCGCGCCGGTTAATGGCCGCCGCTCGAATAGTAAATATATAGCCAGACTACCAGCAACGCGAAGATGAGGAGGCCGCCGAGCGCGAGAACGATGAAGCTGGCAAGAAGCGCGCGCTTCGCCCCGTGTTTTGAGTATTGCCACAGCCCGACCACCGTTGCCACGATGAGCAGGAGCAATGGCGGGATGAAGAAGATGATGTCCACACCATTAAACATGATCCTCGTATATCTTTCCGGTCGAATAGGTGAAGCAGACTGAACTTCTTACACGCAGTCGGAGTCGGTTTTACCTTCTTCCAGATTGTGCCGTTTGATCATGCGTTGGAGCGTGCTGCGGTCTATGCCGAGCAGACGCGCGGCGGCCTGCTTGTTGCCATGCGTGTGATCGAGCACGCGCTTGATATGACGACATTCGAGTTCGGAGAGCGAAACCAGTTCCGACGCGCTCTCATTCGCGCCCGTTTGCGCTGCTGCCGCTGCTACTGCTGCGGCGGCGACCCCGCCGGAGGGCGCGGCTGCGGCGGCGTCATCGCGGATGGCTTTGCTGATGCGCTCCGGCAGATCTTCCGGGTGGACGATTCCGTCGCAGAGCGCGGTGGCGCGCACGATGGCGTTCTCCAGTTCGCGTATGTTCCCCGGCCAGTTGTAACTTTCCAGAATCCGCACCGCTTCACGCGAAAAACTGACGGGACGCTCGCCCGCACGCTTCGCACGCTCCGCGAAACGGCGCGCGAGCGGCAGGATGTCTTCGCTGCGCTCCCTGAGCGGCGGCAGGTGCAGCGTTACGGCGTTCAGGCGATACAACAAGTCCTGCCGGAAACGGCCTTCGCGCATCTCCCTCTCCACGTCGCGGTTGGTGGCGGCGATCACTCTCACGTCAACCTGCAAAGTGTGGTTTGAACCGACGCGGCGAATCTCGCCCTCCTGCAAAGCGCGCAGCAGTTTCACCTGAAAGGCGGGCGTCGTCTCCGTGATCTCGTCGAGAAAGATCGTGCCGAGGTGCGCCTCCTGCCAGAGTCCGCGACGGTCTACGGTCGCGCCCGTGAACGAGCCGCGCACGTGGCCGAACAGTTCCGACTCGATGAGGTCTGCCGGGATCGCGCCGCAATTGACGGCGACGAACGCCTGCTCGGCGCGCTGGCTGCGACGATGAATCGCGCGCGCGACAACCTCTTTGCCCGTTCCCGATTCGCCCGTAATCAACACGGGCAAATTCGTCCCCGCCACGCGCCCGACGAGTTTCATCATCTCGACGAAGGCCGCGCTCTGCCCTACGAGATCAATGTCCGAAGTATAGACGGGCGGCAGCAGGTCGCCGGTCGTCTGCTGGCGCGCGCGCTTCTCGATGCCGCCCCTCACCGATTGCGAGATGGCGAGCACCTCGTCGTTATCAAACGGCTTCATCAAATAGTCGTATGCGCCGGAGGCGACGGCATCGAGCGCGCCGACGGCTGAGCCGTGTCCGGTCATCAGGACGATCTGCGCCTGCGGTTGCTCTTCGGTGAAACGGCGCAGCACCGCGAAGCCGTCGTGGCCGCCGTCGCCGCCGAGTTTCACGTCGCAGAAGACGAGCGCCCACGTCTCGCGGCTGAGCATCTCGAAAGCGTGCTCCGCCGATTCGGCTTCGCTCACATGCCAACCGTCGCTGCGCAACACCTCGGCCACGTTGTCGCGGATCACATGTTCGTCGTCAATGACGAGAGCTTTCATATCTTCATTTAACTGAGCGGTCATGATTCCAGAATTCAAGACTCTCCGCGAGCGTCGCGCAGAAACAAAAGACGCAATGCCGCCATTATTTCACCCTAGACGCTTCCCGTGCTGCCGAAGCCGCCCGCGCCGCGCGCCGTCTCGTCGAGCGCGTCAGCCCACGCAGGCTCCGGCGCGATGATCGCTTCGACGATCAACTGCGCCACGCGCTGCCCCGCTTCAATCGTGCACGCTTCGCGCCCGTGATTGACGAGCGCGCAGAGAATCTCGCCACGATAGTCGCTGTCAATAACTCCGGCCAAAACGTCGAGGCCGTAGTTTACAGCCAGACCCGAGCGCGGCGCGACCCGCCCGTAAAATCCTTCGGGAATCGCAACGGCCAAGCCCGTCCGCGCCGCCGTGCGCGCCCCCGGCTCAAGCGTCAGGGTTTCAATCGCATAGAGATCGAGTCCCGCCGCCTGACGGCTTCCGCGCGTCGGCAACTTCGCCGCCGGATGCAGGCGCAAAAATTTCAACTCATCGGTCATGTGAAAGCTAAAGAATACAGAAGTCAGAATACAGAAGTCAGAATTTAGAAGTCAGAAGTCAGCATAAAAGAGCGTTCCGGCTTTCCTTCCGACTCCGGTGTTCTGAGTTCTGTATTCTCCTTCACGCCCGCGCTTCGTTGATCCAGACGGGCGGGGCGTTGCAGCCGCTCTTGTCGCTCTTCCAGCGCGTGCAGCCCCAGAAGTAGCTGTCGTTGCGAAAGGGTCCTCGCTTCACCGTCGGCGCGCCGCACGCCTGGCACGGCTGGCCGCTCTCCGGCAGGGCTTTCGCCTCTTCGAGCGCGCCCTCCTCGTCGAACCAGCGCACGCCCCTGCATTCCGGGTAACGCGCACACGAGAGAGACGCGCGTTTGCCCTTCTCACGCGGCGCGCGCAGGCGCATCGCGCCGCCGCACACGGCGCACTTCGTCGCCAGTAGAATTTTGCGCTGCTTCGCGTTCTTCGGCGCGTCGCTGATGAAGCCGCACGCGTCGCGCCCGGCGGAGCAGACGAGAAACTTTCCGTTCGCGCTCACGCGTTCGACGAGAAATCCCGCGCGCTCTTCCAGTTTGCACTTCGGGCAATCCGGCGAGTCTGCGGGACGCTCCACGTCCGCGCGCTTCGCCACTTGATCGCCCGTCGCGCGTTCCATCTCCGAGGCCGCGATCTGCCCGACGAGTTCTCTCACCATCTCCTTCACCTCGCCCATGAACGCATCGCGCGCATACTCGCCGCGCGCCATTCGCGCCAACTTCTGCTCCCAACTGCCGGTCAGTTCGGCAGACTTGAGAAGTTGCGAAGGCAGGAGCTTGATGAGGGCGATGCCCTTCGGCGTCGCCGTCAGAGATTTCTTATCGCGCGTGATGTACTCGCGTTTCAAGAGCGTCTCGATGATCTGCGCGCGCGTGGCGGGCGTGCCGAGTCCCGAATCCTTCATCGCCAAGCGCAACTCCTCGTCTTCAACCTTCTTTCCCGCCGTCTCCATCGCGCCGAGCAGGCTCGACTCCGAATAACGCGGCGGCGCTTTCGTCTGCTTCGCCACCGCCTCCACCTTCGTCGTTTCGACGGACTCTTTCGCACGCACCTGCGGCAACTCCGCGTCTTCCGCTTCCTCTTCGCCGTCCGTCTTCTTCCGCTCTTCCCTGCCCGGTGGGTCAACTTCGCGCCAGCCCGCCTTGAGCACCACCGTCCCGCGCGTGATGAACTGTTCGCCGTCAACGGCGGTCGTGATCGTCGTGCGTTCGAGTTCCGCGTCGGGGTAGAAGGCCGCGAGGAAGCGGCGCGCGATCAGATCGTAGATGCGCTTTTCGTCAGGTTGCAAAGCGTTCGGCTCGACGCGTTGTTTCGTCGGGATGACGGCGTGGTGATCCGTCACCTTCTTGTCGTCAACGTGGCGGCTCGTGAGCTTCGGCGTTCCCTTCGCCAGAATCGTCTCGATGAACTTGACGTAAGGACCAACGCTCGCCGCTTCGACGTGCGCTTTGAGTTCCTGATTGACGCTCGTGGAGAGATGGCGCGAAGAGGTGCGCGGGTAGGTGATGAACTTTTTCTCGTAGAGCGTCTGCGCGAGTTCGAGCGTGCGCGCGGCGGAGAAACTGTAGCGGGCGTTCGCGGCGCGCTGGAGCGCCGTGAGATCGTAGAGCAGCGGCGCGCGTTCCTTCGAAGCCTTCTTCTCAACTTTTTCGACCGTGCCCGGCTTGCCCTGAACTTTGAAGACGACGGCTTCGGCAGCCTCTTTGTGATCGAAGCGGCTGCCCTGTTTGTTGAACCACGTCCCGCGATACGCGCCCGCCGCCGACTGAAAATCAGCGACCACCTCGTAATAGTTCGTCGGGACAAAATTCGTGATCTCCGCGTCGCGCGCGACGATGAGAGCGAGGGTCGGCGTCTGCACGCGTCCCAGAGAATAGACGCCGTCGTAGCCCGCGCCGCGCGCCTTGATGGTCTGCGCGCGCGTGGCATTGAGGCCGACGAGCCAGTCGGCCTGTTGCCGCGAGCGCGCGGAATCACGTAGCCCCCGGTAGTCTGCGGCGGGCTTGAGGCGGTTGAAGCCCGCGACGATCTCGTCGCGCGTGAGGGAGGAAATCCAGAGCCGCTCGACCGGCTTGCGCGAGCGCGCGAGCGTGTAGACGAGATCGAAGATCAACTCGCCTTCGCGCCCGGCGTCCGCCGCATTGACGATGCTCGTCACGTCTGCGCGCTTGAGCAGATTCTTGATCACGTTGAACTGATCTTTCGTCCGCTCCGAGGCGTGATATTTGAACTCTTCGGGGATGATGGGCAGCGTCTCCATCCGCCACGATTTCAACTTCGGATCGTAAGTTTCCGGGTCGTCGAGTTCGACGAGATGGCCGATGCACCAGGTGATGATGTCGTCTTTGCCTTCGAGGTAGCCTTCGCCGCGCCGCGTCGCGCCGAGCGCGGCGGCCACGTCGCGCCCCATCGAAGGTTTTTCCGTGATGATGAGTCTCATTCCGAGTAATAATCTACTTTGCCTTCGGCGGTTCTCTGAAAATGAACGCCGTACCTGCCTTCATAAGCGTCGGCGCAGCCGTGACTACAGAACCATCCGAAATTAGGAATGGGGACTTTACCTTCTGCCAGTAGTTGCTCACAAGGCGGCGCGTGCGTGTCGGAAGAAGCATCGTAACGACTTAACAACTTCCCGCACATCGCACAACCGATCCCGTCCGGGTGGAGATTTTTGCGCGCAGTAATGATGAACGCGCCGACCTGCTCTCTACGCCCCCTGTCCCTGATCCGGCGGGTAAACATTAAGCTCTTCAACTTCATCAGCCACGAGTTCATCCCTCTGCCCTCATCCTTGATCAGAGTCCCGCCATGTCCCACTTGCGCACGACATCGTTGACGAGCAGGGCGATCTTGTCCGTCACTTTGACGAAATACTCGTCGGCCTTCTTCTGGTCGAACTTCGGATAGCCCTGCCCCGGCTGATAGAGGCCGATGGAAGAGGGAAAAGGGGTGGCCGACCAGGTGCCCGCCGCAGGATAGGGCGTGGCGAGGTCGTCCTTGTAGCGTTCGGGGTGAACGAGCGTCGGGTCAATCGCCTGCACGAAGGCCGTCTCGTTCCAACCGGCGTGGCCGCCGTCTTCGCCGAAGACCTGCTTCGTGACATCCGAGGCGAACGACCACCAGTTGACGACGAGCGTGCGCACGCGTCTCTCGGCGGCGACTTCCGCCGCGACGGAATTCAGGACGGCGGTTTGCCCGCCGCCGTGACCGTTGATGATGATGATATTGCGAAAACCATTCTTCGCGAGTCCTTCCAAGATCTGTTTGACGAACGGGCGATAGGCCGCTTCCGTAATTTGAAACGCGCCCGGGTAAGCCTCCATGCTGCCCGTCATCCCGTAAGGCAGGACGGGCGCGATCATGGCGTTCGTGCGTTGCGCGATGCGGCGCGCGATGGCGAGCGGCGCGGTGTTGTCTGCGCCGTTGTTGGCGACGCCGTGCGGTTCGAGCGTCCCCGTCGGCAAGAGCACGGTCTGGACGCGCGACGGGACAACTTCGCGAAACTCCATCCAGTTGATGCGATCCATCTCGCGCGTCGAGACGGTGTCGGCTAGGGGGCGCGCGGCGTTCGTCGTCTGCGCCCGTACGGGGAGCAGCGCGGAGGCTCCGGCAAACAGCAAAAGTAGAAAGATCGTCTGCGCTATTCTCATCGTTTCATTTCCTCGATTGATTTACACACTCCCGGCGTGAAGGTTTCCGCACTTTGAGCCGCGTGTTGAATTTTAGCCTATCACACCGAACCAATCGTACAAATCCAACAACTCGCCGGGCGCGAACGAGAGCAGACCGGCCTCTCGCGCGCGTCTCCGGCGGGCGCGAGAGGCCGGTTGCGGAGCGTTCTGTCTAAAGATATATTCTCCTTCGTCCAACGCCGTCTACGGAGCAGAGATTCGCCGACAGGCTGCACCGTCCAACTCGTTTCCAAATTGATATTCAACGTCCCGTCCGGGAGGAGAGAGCCTTTGAGCCACAGTAAAGAAGAGGCGCAACAAACTTCGAGCCTCAATCGCAGAGAATTTCTCGGAACGACTCTTACCGCCAGCATCGCCGCCGCGACGACTCTGGCGCATCCCGCACCGGCACGCGCCGAGCCTCTCGCTCCTGACGCTTCTCCGTTGACGAACGCGCCGCGCGCTTTCGAACTCGAAGAGACGACCATCGCCGCCTTGCAGGAAGCGATGCGCGAAGGAAAATTGACGGCGCGCGAGATCGCCGGGCGGTACATCGAACGCATCGAAAAATTCGACCGCAAAGGCGCGCGGCTCAATTCCATCATCGAACTCAACCCCGACGCGCTCGCGCTCGCCGCCGCGCTCGACCGCGAACGCAAGACCACCGGCGCACGCTCGCCGCTGCACGGCATTCCCATCCTCCTCAAAGACAACATAGATACCGCCGACCGCATGCGCACCACCGCCGGTTCGCTCGCCCTCGCCGACACTTTCGCACCGCGCGACGCCTTCATCGTCGAGCGTCTGCGCGCGGCGGGCGCGGTTCTACTCGGCAAGACGAACTTGAGCGAGTGGGCAAACTTTCGTTCGACGCATTCGTCGAGCGGTTGGAGCGCGCGCGGCGGGCAGACGCGCAATCCTTACGCCATTGACCGCAACCCGTGCGGTTCGAGTTCGGGTTCGGGCGTGGCCGTTGCTGCCAACTTCGCCGCCGCCGCTATCGGCACGGAGACGGACGGCTCAATCGTCTGTCCCGCTTCGGCCTGTTCGCTCGTCGGCCTCAAGCCCACGCTCGGCCTCGTCAGCCGTTCCGGCATCATCCCCATCGCGCACAGTCAGGACACCGCCGGTCCGATGACGCGCACCGTCGCAGACGCCGCCGCCCTCTTGAACACGCTCGCGGGAATCGACCCGCGCGACCGCGCGACGCAAACCTCGCGCGGCAAGTCGCACGCAGACTACACGCGTTTCCTCGACCCCGCAGGTTTGCGCGGCGCACGCATCGGCGTAGCGCGCAAGTTCTTCGGCTTTAACGACAAGGTTGACAAGTTGATGGCCGACGCGATTGACGCGTTGAAACGCGCGGGCGCGACAATCGTTGACCCGACTGATCTGCCGTCGCACGGCAAATACGACGATTCGGAGTTTGAAGTGTTGCTCTACGAGTTCAAGGCCGACCTCAACAAGTATCTGGCGGAGCGCGGCGGGGGCGCGCCCCGTTCGCTCAAAGAACTCATAGACTTCAACGAGCGCAACCGCGAGCGCGAGATGCCTTACTTCGGTCAGGAGATCTTCCTCAAGGCGCAGGCGAAAGGAGCACTGACGAGCAAAGCCTATCTCGCCGCGCTCGCCAAAAATCATCGCCTCTCCCGCGCCGGAGGCATCGACGCCGCCCTCACCAAACATCGTCTCGACGCGCTCATCGCGCCCACTGGCGGACCACCCTGGACGACCGATCTCATCAACGGCGACCATTTTTCCGGCGGCAGTTCCACGCCCGCCGCCGTCGCCGGATACCCGAACATCAGCGTCCCGGCGGGCTACGTCTTCGGCCTGCCCGTCGGCATCTCCTTCTTCGGCACGGCCTACAGCGAACCCGTGCTCATCAAACTCGCCTACGCTTTCGAGCAGGCCACCAGACACCGCCGCCCGCCGCAGTTTACAGACAGCGTTGATTTGCGCGATTAGGAGTTGACGACCAAACGACGAACTATGAATCGTCCCTGAACTATGAATCGTTCCCGTGCTTCTTTCGCTTTAACTATTCATTCAAACTCTACGCGGCGGAGCACGCCTTCCTGCGCGACGAAGGCGCACGCTGCGACCTGCAAGCGACCGGCGAGGCTTCCGGCGAAATGCTCGCTCTCTCCCGGCGCGCTTTTGCGCCATAGCTCGCAGCCGCACGAGAGCCTCCTGAGTCTGCATTTGAAGTATGGCGCGAACGGGTGTTAGGTTGAGGCGTGTCGCCGGAAGTTAAACACACATTGACGGCGTGGCTGCCCGACCTCGTCTACACGGGCGGCGGGCGATTTGAGAGCGGCCTCGCGCTCGTCTCAGACCGCGCGGGACGCATCACGCATCTCACGCGCGACGTTGAAAGCACCGGCGCAGCGCGCATCGTGCGCTTGCAGGGTCGCGCGCTGTTGCCCGGCCTCGTCAACGCGCACTCGCACGCCTTCCAACGCGTCATACGCGGGCGCACCGAACGCCGCTCTGCCGCGCATGATTCTTTCTGGACGTGGCGCGAGATGATGTACGCCGCCGCCACGCGCCTGTCGCCCGATGATCTCTACGACGCCTCGCGCATGGCTTTTCTCGAAATGGCCGCGAGCGGAATCTCCGCGGTCGGCGAGTTTCACTACCTGCACCACACGCCCGAAGGCACGCGCTACGCGGACGAAAACGAGTTGGCAAAACAGGTCGTCCGCGCCGCACGCGACGTGGGCTTGCGCATCGCGTTGCTGCGCGTCGCCTACGCGCGCGCGGGTTGGAACACGCCCCCCAACACGAGACAGGCGCGCTTCATCGAACACGACGCGCAGACGTTTCTCAGGCAGACGGAGACTCTCAAAAAAGATATTGCCCGCCAGATGTCAAACGCGGTCGAAGCCTCAAACGCTGTCGAGGCGTCGAACGATGTAGACGCGCGGGAAGAGTCGGAAGCGGTCGGCCTCGACGCCAGCGCAAGCAGCACGTGGGAGAGCGCAAGCAGCACGCGGGAGAGCGCAAGCGAAGCGTGGGTCGGCGTCGCTCCGCATAGCGTGCGCGCCGTGCCGCTCGACTACTTGCGCGAGGTGAATGCGTTTGCCGTCGCGCACGACCTGCCCGTCCACATGCACATCGCGGAACAGCCCGCCGAGGTCGCCGCCTGTCTGGCAGAACACGGGCGCACACCCGTCGCTCTGCTCGCGGACGAAGGCATACTCGGCGCGCGCTTCACCGCCGTCCACGCCGTCCACATCACGGCGGAAGAGGCACGCGCGCTCGCCGCAGAGCGCGCACACGTCTGCGCCTGCCCGACTACCGAACGAAACCTGGGCGACGGCATCATCCCCGCCGACCTGCTGCTCGGCGCGGGCGTCCGCGTCTCGTTCGGCACGGACAGCCACACGCAGATCGATCTCCTCGAAGATGCGCGCGAACTCGAATACCACCTGCGCCTGCAAAAACTCGAACGCGCCGTGCTCGCCCCCGTAACGACTGGCGCACACACGACGGAGACGAACGCCGCACGCGCCGACACGCACGAAGCCGACATGGAGACGGACAGCCTCGCCGCCCTCGCCGCGCGCCTCTTCGAGTGCGCGACGACGAACGGCGCGTCAAGCATCGGCGCACCCGGCGGCAGCCGCAACGGCAGCGTCGCGCCCGTTGAGGGGAGCAACGGCGGCGCGTTCGAAATCGGCGGCGTCGCGGATTTCTTCACCGTCGCCTTAGACGATCTCTCCATCGCCGGAGCGGGAACGGAAGACCTCTTACCCGCCATCGTCTTCTCGCTCGCGCGGACAGCCGTGCGCGATACGGTCGTCGGCGGTCGGCGCATCCTCGAAGATGGACAGCACCGCGCGCAAGATGAGATCATCGAACGCTTCACCCGTGTGCAGCGCAAACTGTGGCGATAAACGACGCCCGCCCGGCGCACCCGCCTCTACGAAGTCAGGAGCGCACGATGACGAACGAAGAGATGCAACGAATTATGGAATTCACGATGCAGCGGCAAGAGGCTTTCACGGAGCAACAGGAGAAGTTGAGCGCGTCGCCGGACAGACTCGAACAAGAGCGTGTTGCCGAGACTGTAAGAAAGGGTTTATGAGTGTTGCCGAGACGTTAGCGGAGTTAGTTGCTATTGACTCTGTTTCATCCCGCTCAAACTTGGAAATTATTAAGTTTCTCGCTGGACGCGCCGAAGCGGCTGGCTTGTGCGCCCGCATGTTCCCTTACACGGATGCGGCGGGAGTGAAGAAGTTCAACCTCGTCTGTGTCCCGCCGAGTGTGAACGCTGAACGAATGGAAGTTGAACTCGCGCTCGTGGGACATACGGATACAGTGCCTTACGATCCTGCGTGGACGGACGCGCTCACGCTCAGCGTGCGCGAGGGGAAGTTTTACGGGCGCGGCTCTTGCGACACGAAAGGTTTCATTGCCGCTGCGCTCACGGCTATCGAGCAAGTCGATCTCGCACGTCTGTCGAAACCGCTCGCGTTCGTCTTCACGGCGGACGAAGAGGTCGGGTGCATCGGCGCGAAACATCTGGCGGAGTCGCGTGCGCTCGCGGCGCGTTACGCCATCGTCGGCGAGCCGACTTCGTTGCAGCCGATGCGGGCGGGGAAAGGTTATTGTCTCGCCGAGGTGCGGGTCGGCGGGCGCGAAGGGCACAGCGCGTATCCTGCGCTCGGCGCGTCGGCCATCTTTCGTGCGGCGCGGCTCATCGCGCGCATCGAGGGGGTGGCGGAGAAATTACAGGCCGAGCCTCACGCCTCGTTCGATCCGCCTTACACGACGCTCAACGTCGGCGTGATTCGCGGCGGCACGGCCAAAAACATCATCGCGGGCGAGTGTCGCTTCACGCTCGAATGGCGTCCCGTTCCCGGTCAGGCAGCCACACACACGGTTGAACTCATCCAAAACGAGATCGAGAGTTTGCGCGGCGTTGAACCGGACTTTGACTGCGAAGTCGAAATCCTCCGGCTCGACGAAGCATCGGAGACACGCCCGGACTCTTTGCTCGTCAACGAATTGGAGACTTTGAGCGGGCAGGCGGCGGGCACCATCGCCTTCGGCACGGAAGCTCCGCAACTGACAGAGATGGGCGCGGAGGCAGTCGTCTTCGGACCCGGCAGCATTCGCAACGCGCATCGCACGGGAGAGTTTGTCCCGGCGGACGAACTCGCCGCATGCGTCGAAATTCTCGCGCGGGCGATAGAGAGATTTTGCCGGTAGTTGGTTGTGCGTTGCCGGTAAACGTCTGCTCGTGCTTAATGACAGAAATGGCAGCGCGGCCAGAGATTGATATGAACGGCTGGCGGCTGATAGCTGCAAGCCGGTGGCTTTTTATGAACCAAAGAATTTTCACCTCCGCCTCTTTTCGGACGATGCTCGGCGCGTCGCTGCTTATCGTTCTCTCCGTCATTCACGTCGCGGCGCAGGCGCAGGCGCAACAGCAGAAACCTCTGACGAGTCAGGAACTCGTGCGGCTCGTCTATCAACTGCCGTCGCAGCCGCAGAAACGCGACGAGATCATCGAGGAGATACGCAGGCGCGGCATCGGTTTCGAGTTGACGACGGGAATCCGCAGCATCGTGGCGACCAAGAGCGGCAACGATGCGCTTTTGCGGCGCACGCTGGAAGAGGCCGCGCGGCGGCGTCTGAACCCGGCGGGCGCGGCGGCGCGTCCATCGGAGCGGGAAGCGGAGGACGCGCTGGAGCGGACGCGTAAGGCGACGCGCGAGGCGGCGGGCGCGATGCCTGATTTCGTCGTCCGCCAACTCGTGCGGCGTTCGTTGGCGCGCGGCGAGACGCGCAACTTTTCGCAGAGAGATCAACTGACCGTCGCCGTCAGCTATCGCGAGAGCGCGGGCGGCGAGCAGTACAAACTTCTGGCCGTCAACGGTCTGCCCGTCACCGAAGAGTCGAGGGAGCGCGGCAGCTACGAGCAGGCGGGGGGCACAAGTTCGACCGGCGAGTTCGTCTCCACGCTCAACGAGCTTTTCGCCGATCATACCAAGACCGAATTTCACGCCGTTGACACCGACACCATCAACGGGCGGCGTGCCATCATCTACGACTACGCGGTGAAGATCGACAACTCCAAGCAGACGCTCAAGGTAACGGAATCGCGCGGCATGGAGCCGCTCGTGGCGCGCGTCGGCTATCGCGGGCGCGTCTGGATCGACCGGGAGGCTTTCCGCGTCCTGCGCATCGAAGTGATCTCCACGGACATCCCCTACGACTTCCCCATCACCGCCGCCGTCAACACGATTGACTACGATTGGGTGGAGATCAGCGGGCGCAAATACCTGCTCCCCATCCGCTCCGAAGTCGAACTCACGACGCGTTACCAGCAGCAAACTTACCAGACGCGCAACGAGATACGCTTCCGCAACTATCAACGCTTCGGCAGC